>JASLVT010000231.1 GCA_030741175.1 Porticoccaceae bacterium | reverse complement strand
CGTGCAGCGGGATCAGCGCTTTTAAAAGATCCGAAACTGGTGAATGATATTTTGCATGCAGTGGTTGCCGCCGTCGACGTGCCAGTTACCCTAAAAATTCGCACTGGCTGGGATCGCCAAAACCGCAATGCGGTTAGTATCGCCAAAATCGCAGAACAAGCAGGTATCGCTGCACTCGCGGTGCATGGTCGTACCCGAGCCTGTCGCTTTGTTGGCGAGGTGGAATACGACACCATCGCAGAGGTAGTCGATGCGGTCTCTATGCCAGTGATGGCCAATGGTGATATAACGGATCCCATCAAAGCGGTTAAAGTACTCAATCATACAGGCGCTGCCGCAGTAATGATTGGCCGCGGCGCTCAGGGTAATCCGTGGATTTTTCAGCAAATCAATTATTACCTCGAACAGGGGAAACTATTGTCTGCACCCAGTTTCGAGCAAATCGGTCAAATGATGGAACGCCACCTTCAAGCACTACATGAGTTTTACGGTGAAGTCGCCGGCGTGCGCATCTCAAGAAAACACATCGGTTGGTACAGCAGTCAACTTAGTGACGGCAAGGCTTTTTCTCAGCACTTTAACAAGCTCGAGTCGCGTCTCTGTCAACGGGAATTTCTCAAGCAGTTTTTCCTCAATAGAATCAATCAGGAACAAGCGGCATGAATTCTGCAGAAAAAGCACAACTTGACGTAGCGGTAAATAACCCATCATCAGCCCCAAACGAGAATCACAGCAACCAATCCCTGCGCTACAGCGTTGCCGAAGCAATGCAGCGCTACTTCTCCGACTTAGATGGCCAGGATACACAGGATCTCTACAACCTAGTAATGGCTGAAGTCGAGCCGCCACTGCTACAAGCAGCGATGAATTACACTAAACAGAATCAGAGTAAAACGGCTGAGCTACTGGGTTTAAATCGCGGCACTCTGCGTAAAAAACTCAAACAGTACAACCTTCTATAACAACCTATTGCATCATAATTTGAGGACTCCATGAGCGATCTACGAAAAATTTCCCGCGCACTGATAAGCGTTTCCGACAAAACTGGCATAGTAGATTTTGCCCGATCATTGACTGAGCAAGGCGTGGAAATTCTCTCTACTGGTGGCACCTTTCGTCTGCTTAGAGAGAACTCGATAGCAGTTACCGAGGTGTCCGACTATACCGGATTCCCAGAGATGATGGATGGGCGAGTCAAAACATTACACCCCAAAGTGCATGGAGGTATTTTGGGTCGTCGCGGCAAAGATGACGCGGTTATGGCTGAACACGGCATTGAGCCCATTGATATGGTCGTGGTTAATTTATACCCCTTTGCGGCTACCGTTGCTGATCCACAATGTGATCTGCCAACAGCAATTGAGAACATTGATATCGGCGGCCCGACGATGGTTCGATCTGCCGCTAAAAATCATAAAGATGTCGCCATTGTGGTCAATGCTGGCGACTATGAAACCGTTTCCAACGAAATGCAGGCCAACAATGGCCAACTAGCCTATGAAACAAGATATCGACTCATGGTCAAAGCCTTTGAGCATACCGCAGGCTATGACGGCATGATTGCCAATCACTTTGGTGCGAGAAATATCGCCAATGAAAAACGCGACTTTTCTGATACCTATAACGTGCAATATTTCAAAACACAAGAAATGCGCTACGGTGAAAATCCCCACCAAAAAGCAGCTTTCTATACTGAAGCTAATCCATCGGAGGCTAGTGTTGCCACTGCATCTCAACTACAGGGGAAAGCACTTTCATTCAATAACATTGCAGACACCGATGCCGCCCTGGAATGCGTAAAACAATTCGAGCAACCCGCCTGTGTGATTGTGAAACATGCCAACCCCTGCGGTGTAGCTGTGGCGGCTGATATTAATACTGCCTATGAACTAGCGTTTGCAACCGATCCGGAATCGGCGTTTGGTGGCATTATCGCCTTCAACCGCGAACTAGATGCAACCACTGCAGAAAACATTTGTGACAAACAATTTGTTGAAGTGATTATCGCACCCACTGTATCGGAGGGAGCCATCGCATCAGTTGCCGCTAAAAAGAATGTGCGCCTGTTGCAATGTGGGGCATGGGGGTCGGAGCGACCACAGGACTTCGACTACAAGCGCGTCAATGGTGGCTTACTGATTCAAGACCGTGACAATGGCATGGTTAGCCAACAAGATTTACAGGTGGTGACGGATCGTATTCCATCAGATGCAGAGATGAAGGATATGCTGTTCGCTTGGAAGGTAGCGAAGATGGTCAAGTCCAATGCCATTATCTACGCCAAGAATAATCAGACCATAGGTGTTGGGGCAGGACAGATGAGCCGAATAAACTCTGCTCGCATAGCTGGTATTAAAGCGGAACATGCCGGGCTAGAAGTGGCAGGAGCAGTCATGGCGTCCGATGCATTCTTTCCATTCCGCGATGGCATTGATAATGCCGGCGAGGCCGGAATCAGCTGCATTATTCAGCCTGGTGGGTCAATGCGCGATGATGAAGTTATTGCAGCCGCCAATGAGCACGGCATGGCTATGGTGTTTACGGGCATGCGTCACTTCCGCCACTAGGGGACAGTGACCACACTGTATTTAATTTATTCCAACTTGGTAAATTTAAAGGCATCCAACGCCCGTTGGCGTGACTCTTTTAT
>JASLVT010000230.1 GCA_030741175.1 Porticoccaceae bacterium | reverse complement strand
GTTTTGATCGCGAACTGCGTGAGAAAATTTTGTCAGTGGTGCCCCATATTCAGTTACTCCACAATACGGGTATTGGCGATTGGCAGGGGCAACAACAGTTAATTGCTGAGCTTGATAATGTCACCGAAGTAAGCCCTTATAATCAGCTAGAAGGATTGCTTTATAACCGTCAGGACAGTCGGCCGCTACAGTTATTGGGGTTGGCTGATTCAGCTATGCCCTCCGGTATGGAGTCGATGTTAGCGGATGCGAGTTTGGCCTTGCCCAAGGGCAATGCTGTGTTGCTTTCGGCATCGCTTGCAGAAAGCTTAGGTTTGGTGGCTGGTCAACAGGTGGCGGTGATTGTGCCAGCTATCGAAGGCGGCCAAGCGGCTGCGTTTTCCATGCAGCTTGCAGGAATTTTTGCCACCCATACCGAACTAGATCAGGTATTGGGTCTGACCTCTCTTGAGCAGGTGGCAAAAATGAATGGTAGCGATAATGTAGTGCAAGGATTTAGAGTGCAGATCGATCAGCAGTTTGATGCTCGCCAAATCGGTTATAGGATGCTTGATGATTTGCCCTATGGTTATGGCTTTCGCGATTGGTTTCAAACTCATGGCAATCTCTATCAAGCCATTCAGTTGTCGCGCAATATGGTTGGACTGCTGATATTTATGATTGTTGCCATTGCCGCATTCAATGTTGTGTCGATGCTTATGATGTCTGTAGTAAGCAAGCGTAAAGATATTGCGGTACTGCAGACTATGGGGTTATCGGAAGCCGATATTTTAGGATTATTTTTGTTTCAGGGTACCCTGATTGGTCTATTTGGGATTGCACTGGGTGTGGCGGTTGGTCTGTTGGGCTGCTATTGGTTGGCTGATCTGGTGGGCTGGTTCGAGATGCTGCTGGGCGGTAATTTACTGAATACTGCGGTGTACCCAATTGATTATATACCGGTGGATGTACGCTGGCTCGATGTGGCCACTATCGCGGCGGTAGCTATGGTGCTAAATATGTTGGCTACGCTGTACCCGGCACGGCGTGCCAGTCGAGTGGCGCCTGCCGATGAGTTGCGCTACGACGGCTAGGAGTTGTGCTGTTGTTTTTCCAGTAGTCTCGCATCTTTGCGAGCTTCCCAGTTTTTAATGACTTTCCAGCGCCACAAGTAACGCACAGCGAAATAACCACTTGACGCGGCGATAATGCCGCACAGCAGGCTACCGGTGATCAGCGGCAATAGAATGGCTGAGCCAATGTTGGAAAACCAGTCCCAACTTAATGTCACGGTAAAAGTAATAGGCTCGCTGTCGAGTAAAAAACTGCCCAGTCTGTGAGTGAGATAAAACATTGGCGGGATGGTGATTGGATTGCTGATCCAAATTAAAATAATACCCATGGGCAAATTGGCACCAAGCCAAAAGCACATCAAGGCGGCGAGAACGGTCTGTCCAGGCACCGGCATAAAGGCACAAAAAATACCAATAAATACCGCTAGAGAAACCGAGTGGCGGTTGAGGTGGAACAGATTAGGATCATGCGACAGAGCAGTTATCCAACGCAGGGAAGGGCGCTGCAACAGTCGGCCGACATCAGGTAAAAAACGATGGATAGTCTTGCGTGGCATGGGTTCCCTTTGTATGACCAAGCGTATTGGATATTATGCCTATAACCTGTTTCTGTAACTAGTATAAATAGGGTCTAAAACCAGACTTATTACGTAGTCAAGGCTACAATAGTCCACTTACTCATAGCCCACTTAATAGTAGACCAAGATGGATGGTATCAATTGAAAACTGCGGTAGAGCCAGCACTGGCAATTTCACAACTCAGTAAAACCTATGAAGATGGTTTTGAGGCATTAAGAGGCATTGATCTAGAAGTGGCGCCTGGCGATTTTTTTGCCCTTTTAGGCCCCAATGGGGCGGGCAAGTCGACAACCATCGGCATCATTTGTTCGCTGGTGCGCAAGACCACAGGCTCAGTAAAAATATTTGGTCATGATATTGATAAGGATTTTAGTTTGGCCAAGCAGTTTGTTGGTATCGTGCCGCAAGAATTCAATTTTAATCAATTCGAAAAACCCATAGATATTTTGGTCAACCAGGCTGGCTATTATGGGATCCCCAAGGCTCTGGCTGTTGAGCGGGCCGAAAAGTACTTAAAGCAGTTGGCGCTATGGGATAAGCGCGATATAGCGTCGCGTACTTTATCTGGCGGTATGAAGCGCCGCTTAATGATTGCTCGTGCGCTGATTCATGAACCCAAATTATTGGTGCTGGATGAACCCACAGCAGGCGTGGATATCGAGTTGCGACGATCCATGTGGGCATTTTTGCAAGAGATTAATCGGCAGGGCACAACCATTATTCTGACCACTCATTATTTAGAAGAGGCAGAGAGTTTGTGTCGCAATATCGCCATTATCGATCATGGTCAGATTGTGAAAAATACCAGTATTCGCCAACTGCTAAAGCAGCTGAATAAGGAAACCTTTGTACTCGATGTGGATCAGGATTTGAGCGATTGTCCGGCGATCGAGAGCTACCCAATGACGCAGGTTGATGATCATAGTTTTGAAGTGTCGATTGAAAAGTCACAGTCAATAAATGGCTTGTTTGACAAGCTCTCTGCACAGGGGATTCAGGTGTTGAGTATGCGTAATAAGAGTAATCGACTGGAAG
>JASLVT010000022.1 GCA_030741175.1 Porticoccaceae bacterium | reverse complement strand
CGATGCTAATCGCCACATTGGATCAGTCCCAGCAAAAAGCGGAAGAAAAAAAGCTGCAAAAAGCGAAAAAGAAACAGGCAAAGGCAGACAAAATAGCGCAAAAGGCCGAGACTGAGGCTGAGTCTAAAACTCAAAAGCGCGTATTCGTATTGACCTTTAATGGTAACTTAAGTGCGTCCGCGGTCAGTCATTTGCGCGAGGAGGTCACCGCTATTCTTACTCAGGCAAACGCTGAAGATGAGGTGCTGGTGAAGCTTGAAAGTGCAGGGGGAATGGTACATAGCTATGGTTTGGCAAGTAGTCAGCTAGATCGGTTGCGCAAGGCGAAAATCCCTCTCACTGTGGCGGTTGATAAGGTAGCCGCCAGCGGCGGCTATATGATGGCCTGTGTTGCCGATAGGATATTGGCAGCGCCTTTTGCTATTGTCGGCTCGATTGGTGTAGTCGCACAAATGCCGAATTTCAATAAAGTACTCAAAAAGCATGATGTTGACTATGAGCTACTCACTGCGGGCGAGCACAAACGCACTTTAACCATGTTTGGTGAAAATACTGATAAGGGGCGCGAAAAATTTATTGAGGAACTAGAAGAAACCCATCAGTTATTTAAAGATTACGTATCAGAACGCCGACCGCAAGTGGATATTAATAAGATTGCTACTGGCGAAATTTGGTACGGCACTAAAGCACTAGAAATGGCATTGGTCGATGATATCCAGACCAGTGATGAGTATTTGGTATCTTGTATCCAGCAAGCACAGGTGTACGAAGTGGCCTATGTGCAGAAAAAGAAACTACACCAACGCTTGGGTATCGCTGCTGAAGAAAGCGCAGACCGGTTATTGCTGAAATGGTGGGGACGACTGACACAAAATTCGAATAAGCAGGTGTAGCTTAAGCTTAACATCCATTGTATTTCAGCGTTCTTCTGTGTGTAACTATTAGTCTCTGCGCAGACGATCGCTGAGAGCAATAGGGCTGGGAAAATTTAAAATAACAATATAGCTTGAAATCAAGAAGGTGATAATGGCAGCGGCTTGGATTAAATGCGAGGCATTATTGCCGATCAGTTGCGTGTTAAGAGCGATATAGGCAATTAGTAGAGAAAACTCACTATTCTGGCCCAGTCTGAAACCAATATCCCAAGACAATTTTTCAGTTTCACTATGGGTTCTGAGCAAATAGCGGTATATCAATGGTTTTATTATCAACATTGTGGCTGCTAGAACAGCTGCAGGCAGGATAATATGCGGTATCAAAGATAGATCAAAACCGCCGCCAAGCGAGAAAAAGAACAGTATTAGGAAGAAATCGCGCAATGGTTTGAGGTTAAGGGCGATATATTGTGCGATAGGGCTGGTAGCAATAGAAATACCGGCTATAAAAGCACCAATTTCACGCGATAGCCCAATATGCTCCGCCAGTTCAGCCACACCAAGACACCAACCTATAGCCAATAGAAAGACATACTCTCCAATTCGGTCAAAACGCGAAAACAGTGGTTGCAACACAAAGCGAACCATTAATACAGAGCCGCCAATCAACAGAGGTAATGCAACCAGACTGCGGCCCAGTTGCAACATGCCTGCGCCGCCAGAAATATCAGATATCAGCAATAGAAGCACAAAAATGGCTAAAAAATCCTGCATCAGCAACATACCGACCATCAACTCACCGGAGTGCCGGTGGTGTAGGGCGGTTGTGGGTAGTAGCTTGATACCAATAATTGTGCTTGAAAACATCATCGCAGTGCCAATAATTAAACATTCAATGAAGCTGTAGTTAAATATATAGGCAATCGCGTATCCGATACTGGCAAACAACAGAGAACTGATAAGAGTGATATGAGTAACCTGTTTTAGAACACGCATCAACGCTTGAGGCTGCATATCGAGGCCGAGCAAAAATAGTAGAAAAATTATGCCAATACTGGCTATTTGCCCAATCAGGTCTACATCAGTCACCCAACCCAGCCCGTGGGGCCCTAAAGTGGCGCCAAGCGCAATATAGGCAACTAGTAGCGGTTGACGACTAAATAGAGCGACAGACGCGAGTACCGCAGCACCGCTAAAAATAAAGAAGAAAATCTGGATAACATGATGGTCCATTTAACACCTGTCCCTTGATTTACTGATACTAACGCCTCTTAAAAAGTGGCTGTGGCTGGTCGACGGCCACCTGGTAGCTATCTGAGAAGTCTGTCAACGATTTTACCGCTTGGTCTAGATCTATATTATCCTCAAATTGGAAGGCATTAAATCCACAGCGTTGCAGTAGAAACAGTTGATCGCGAATAATTTGACCCACTGCTCTTAATTCTCCCTTAAACCCATAGCGTTCACGGAGTAACCGTGCAGCAGAAAACCCTCTGCCATCAACAAACTTTGGAAAATTAATGGCTATTAGAGGCAGACTTACAAGGCTCTCAGCAAAAGCCTCTATCTCTTCATTACCATCAAACCAGACACCGACAGCACCCTGATGTTGGTTGAGTTCGTCCTGATGCGTTTGCCAATCATTGTAGTGCACGAGAATATCACCGGCGGGAAATACCTCAGCATCAGCTGGGACTCTGATCCATTGGTCGTCTATGATCTGTGTATCTTTAAGCAGTTGCGCCATACACACGCTCCTTGAATTTATCGATACCGATCCGTTGATAGGTGGCTAAGAAGGTTTCTTCTTCCTGCCGATTCTCGACATAGACATCTAATAGTTTCTCAATGCTGTCAGTTACCGCATCACGGGATAGAGAGGGACCCAGTACTTTGGCCAAGGCGGCATTTTTGGACGCACTGCCACCGATTTGTATTTGGTACCATTCCTCACCTTTTTTATCGACCCCAAGAATACCGATATGGCCAATATGGTGATGGCCACAGGCGTTCATACAGCCAGAAATATTGAGCTCAAGATCACCTAAGTCATAGACGTAATCGAGATCGTCAAATTTACGTTGAATAGCCTCAGCAACAGGAATGGATTTAGCATTGGCCAGAGAACAGTAATCACCGCCCGGACAGCAGATCATATCGTTAATGGTACCTATATTAGGTGTCGCCAGACCTGCAGCTTTAGCTGCGGTCCAGAGCTCATAAAGCTCCGTCACCAACACATCCGTGAGAACAATATTTTGATTGTGAGTAGAGCGCAGCTCGCCAAACGAGAACTGATCAGCTAAGTCGGCAATGACCTCCAACTGACGGTCAGTTACGTCACCGGGAGCAACACCAGCAGGTTTTAATGACAAGCTAACCGACCGATAGCCCGCTTGTTTTTGCGGCTTGGTATTGCGGTCTAGCCAGCGACTAAAGGCTTTATTATCAGATGCTAGCCGTTGTAATTCGGTACTGGCACTGTCATTGTCAACCGCTTGGTAGTCTGGCAGGGTGAAAAACCCCTTAACACGATCAATTTCTTGCTCGGTTAAGGTCGCCGGTCCACCCTTCAAATGAGCCCATTCTGCCTCAACACGCTCGGCAAACACCTCTGGCGTCCAAGCTTTGACCAGTATCTTAATTCTAGCTTTGTACTTATTGTCACGATTACCATAGCGGTTGTAGATCCGCAGAATAGCATCGAGATAAGTCAGTAGATGTTGCTTGGGCAAAAAGTCGCGAATCAATGACGCAATAACCGGTGTGCGCCCCAAGCCACCGCCGACAAAAACTTGAAAGCCAGTTTCGCCTTGGTCGTTAGTGACCAGTTGGATACCAATATCATGAAGTAGAAAGGCGGCACGATCCTGTTCCGAGCCACAGACAGCAATTTTAAATTTGCGTGGCAGGAAGGCAAATTCTGGATGCAGCGTAGACCACTGGCGAATAATCTCGCACCAGGGCCTTGGATCCTCGATCTCGTCTATTGCAACACCGGCGTATTGGTCAGTCGTTGTATTGCGGATGCAATTACCACTCGTCTGTATAGCGTGCATTTCGACACTGGCCAGTTCAGCAAGAATATCGGGTACCTCCTCTAGCTGTGGCCAGTTAAGCTGAATATTTTGTCGGGTGGTAAAGTGCACGTAACCCTTATCATACTTCCGCGAAATATGCGCCAGCTTGCGCAACTGGTTGCTGGATAGCAGGCCGTAGGGCACAGCAATACGGAGCATGGGGGCTAGGCGTTGAACGTAGAGGCCATTTTGTAGCCGCAGGGGAAGAAATTCCTCTTCACTGATATCGCCGGCTAAAAATCGCTGAGTCTGGTCACGATACTGCGCTACCCGCTCATCAACGATTTGTTGGTCATATTGATCGTATCTATACATCTGGGTCTGAACTATCTCTGTGCTGAGAATTGAAGGTCGCTATGATAGCGGTAGCGGTTATTCTTTTAAATTATTATTTACCTATATTGCCATAAAGATATGGAATAAGAGGTTAACTTTGTTTTATCCGTATATTAGACGCATTTTTCTTCTGATCAACTGCCCTGTAAGGGGCGACAGTTGATTGTTAGATTGCTAGAATGCCGCTTGCAAAATTTGGCGTAAATCTCCGCTGTAGCAGATAGCAACGGGCGGGGGAAACTATTCAGATATGAGACTATTTTATGAGTAATAATAATCCAGACAATAACGATGATTCAAAAGCCGACGCTATCGCTATTGTTGCGCTGTTGACAATTGTTCTAGTCGCCGTGGTTTACTGGTTATCTAGATTGTAAGTTGGAGTAGCCCAAGTTATGGCAAGCCTGTCTCAAAAAGCATCCATCGTTGAAAACCATAAGCATCAACAGCTTGTGGAACAGGTGTTGGATCAGGTCCCCGATACACAGGCCATTGACAGTGGTCAGGCTGCTAGGTGGCGCGAGCAGATCAAAGCGCTGTTGATTGAGAAAAATGCAGTGATTATCGCGCATTATTATACAGACCCGCTGATTCAGGCTCTGGCCGAAGAAACAGGTGGTGTGGTGTCAGACTCCCTAGAGATGGCGCGTTTTGGTAATCAGCATGATGCCGACACCCTAGTTGTGGCTGGCGTTAAGTTTATGGGTGAGACGGCCAAGATACTTACACCGCATAAACGCGTGCTAATGCCTACTCTTGAAGCTACTTGTTCATTAGATGTCGGTTGTCCTGCAGATGAATTTACTGCGTTCTGCGATCAGCATCCCGACCGTACTGTAGTGGTCTATGCTAATACCTCTGCGGCGGTCAAAGCACGGGCAGATTGGGTGGTCACCTCTAGCATCGCTCTCGATGTTGTCGATTACCTTGATTCGCTGGGAGAAAAAATACTCTGGGCACCAGACAAGTATTTAGGTAGCTATATTCAAAAAAATACAGGTGCTGATATGCTGATGTGGGATGGTAGCTGTATTGTGCATGAGGAATTTAAAGCCAAGGGTATTATTGATTTGCAACAAGTGTATCCGCAGGCCGCAGTTTTGGTGCATCCAGAATCGCCAGAGGCTGTCGTGGATGTCGCCGACGTGGTGGGTTCAACATCACAGCTGATAGCAGCAGCAAAGTCATTGCCCCAGGAACAGATGATTGTTGCCACAGATCAGGGTATTTTTTACAAAATGCAACAGGCGGTGCCAGATAAACAATTAATTATTGCGCCCACCGGTGGCAGTGGTGCAAATTGTCGTAGCTGTGCCAATTGCCCTTGGATGGGGATGAATAGTCTGGAAAATTTATACAGCTGTCTCAATCAGGGCAGTAACGAAATTACAGTTGATGCTGACACAGCGAGTATGGCTTACAATTCCCTCGAACGAATGATGAATTTCAAGGTATCAAATTAAAGCTTTTTGACACGTTCTTCCATCGCTTTGAGATCCACTAAACGCTGCCGAATAATCGCAGAGCGCTTAAAGTCCGCAGCTACCAGTTTTATAGCTAGTGCCAGTTGTTTTCTCGCCATATCAAACGCACCGACGAGAATAAAATATTCTGCTCTAGCCTCGTGAACCCCAGAAATGTTCCCCGCTAAACCTCGAACTTCAGCCAGTTGATACCAGACCATCGGATCCTCAGGACGAGTTCTACTTATGGTGGTTAGTACTTCACTGGCCTCCTCATAGCGGTGAGCTTGCCACAGTGCCTCAGATTGGAGTCTGGCTAACGGATAATTATTGGGATTGATCTCTAGTAGTTCATTGAGCTTGCTCAGCGCCTGTGAATACTGGCCTTGTTCTATATGCAGGTTGATATCTGCATAGACAAAGGATAATTCAGCAGGATTATCTTGTAGCAATGGGGCAAGAATTGCTCGCGCTTCGGTGAAGTTATTCGCTCTGGTATGAGCTAGAACTAATCCATAGCGAGCAGCATTGGGACGATGAGCATTGTTGTCTAGTTGTGCTTGGAAATGTTTGATTGCTTTATTATTGTCCCGCTCTATTGCCAGTAATGCTCTGGTTTGCATTAGATAAAATACAGGATTATCGGGATATTGACGCATGGAGGTTGTCATAGCTCGTCCGCGTGCATCAGCGATACGTTTTTCAGTGACAGGGTGCGTAAGCAAGAACTCAGGCAAACGACTACCACTGTACCGAGTTGCCCGTAATAACGTCTCAAACATATCCGCCACAGCGGCAGGATCGCGATTGGCTCGTTCCAAGGTTTTCAGTCCGAGACGATCAGCCTCCTGTTCATTGGATCTGCTATAGCGCAAGCGACTATCTAGAGCTAGAGCCTGAGTAGTTGTAATGGCTGCCATACCGGCGTCTCCACCGGCAGTTGCCGCAAGTACTAAGCTACCGAGGAGTCCAGCAAGAGTTATCATTGAGGTGGCGCGCTGGGCTTCTAGGCGTCTAGCAAAATGCCTCTGGCTCAAATGAGCCAACTCATGTGCCAGTACTGAAACCATCTGATCCTCATTTTCAGCGAAGGCAAAAACGCCGGTGTGAAACCCCACAATACCGCCGGGAACAGCAAATGCATTCATCGACGCATTATTAACAATTACAAGCTCCAAGCGAGGGTCCTCGAGATCGCTGTGGGTGGCCAAATTGTATAGCAGTTGTTCCAAATACTGTTGCATTAAAGGGTCATCGTGCTCCCGCACACGACTGCGGAAGGCCTTTAGCCAGGTTCTACCCAGTTGGTATTCCTGCTGTTTTGAGACGATGCCAGAGGCACTATCACCCAACAGGGGCAATTTTATATCATTGGCTAAGGCATTCTGGCTGGTCACAGGTAGCAATAGAAAAGTAATAATCATCGTCTTCAACACTGTGGCAGTGATGATACTGAGTATTGTTTTGTGCTGGAAAACTGTATTGTTCAAAACTAGAAAATATGTCTCATTTCGGTTGTAGATTTTATTGCATCGCCTGTACTACCAATCGTTACCCTAAACGATTCGACAGCTGAAGTATTGCTAAGTTTTAGGCCTTATACAAATATTGGTTAGTATATACTGCGAGTCTGTTGACAGAACGTATAAACTACCAGATTCTATAACCTTATTTTACAGAGTGGGAGTGCGCATGAAGCAGGTGTTACAACGGTGGTTGGATCAGTATTTTAGCAGCGAAGAGGCGGTGCTGTTGGTGATAATACTAACCCTCTCGTTGGTGGTGGTTGCAACGCTGGGTGCTGTGCTTGGTCCAGTCTTTGCAGCTCTAATTTTTGCCTACCTATTACAGGGTGTGGTGAACAGTCTACGACATCGAGGGCTTTCAGAACGCATTGCCATTATTGCGTCCTATCTGCTGTTTATAATGCTGTTTATCTCTGTATTTACCGTAATGATTCCCATCGTCGGCCGTCAAACATCACTTTTAGTCGCTGAGCTACCCAACATGATAACCAGGCTCCGAGATCTGCTAGTGACACTCCCCGAAACCTATGCCGACTATATTAGCCCAGAGCAATTTCAGATAATCACTGCCAAAGTCTCCACCGAGTTAGCGAATCTGGCAGAGCAAGTGTTGTCACTATCGATTAGTAGTTTCCCAAATATCTTTGGGGTAATAATTTATCTGTTTTTGGTGCCTCTGCTAGTCTTTTTTATGCTCAAAGACAAGCACCTATTAGTCGGGTTTCTGGTTGCTTTGTTGCCTAAAGAGCGGGGGGCAATGACTGCGATCTGGTCTGAAATGGATATGCAATTTGCTAATTATGTCCGAGGTAAAGCTATTGAAATTCTGATCGTTGGTCTAGCATCTCTTTTAGCGTTTTTAATTCTTGACCTCAACTATGCAGCGCTACTTGCTCTGTTGGTTGGATTATCAGTATTAATACCCTATATCGGCGCCACAGTAGTTACTTTGCCAGTGCTACTAGTAGGTTATATGCAATGGGGTTGGGGGCTAGATTTCTTTTGGCTGTTTATAGTTTATGGGGCAATTCAATTTGTCGATGGCAATTTATTAGTACCTTTACTGTTCTCGGAAGTGGTTAATTTACATCCAGTGTCTATAATCATTGCAGTGCTCTTATTTGGCGGAATATGGGGTTTTTGGGGCGTTTTCTTTGCTATTCCTCTGGCAACACTGGTCAAGGCAGTCTACAACGCTTGGCCGAGGAAATGGTCAGATATAGCCACCGAGGACGGTTAACCGATCAGCACAGGCAGATCAGATAACCATCAGAAATCACTTATTTCGAGGATATATGCATGATTAGCTTGACTAAAAGCTCGTTCCCTATAACTGTGCCAGTCTGTTTAATTATTGTCATAATGATGCTTGTGCAAGGATGCAGTGGTGGCAATGAGCAATCATCTGCACAGCGCTCCTTATCACAATTAGCCATCAGTCCCAATGACCAGCGACAGTATCGCCATATTCGCTTGGACAATGAGCTAGATGTACTTCTTATATCGGACCCGACAACTGATAAGTCAGCTGCATCTCTCGACGTCTATGTGGGTAGCTATCAGAATCCCAAAGATCGTGAGGGCTTAGCGCACTTCCTTGAACATATGCTGTTTTTGGGCACCGAACAATATCCAGAGTCAGGGGAATATCAGACGTTTATCGCCGAGCATGGTGGGTCACATAATGCCGGCACAGGGCTTGAGAATACCACGTACTTTTTTGATATAGATGCCCAGTATCTCGAGCAGGCTCTAGATCGCTTTGCTCCGTTTTTTCATAGTCCCAACTTCGATGCAAAATATGTTGAGCGCGAGCGCAATGCCGTTGAATCCGAATACAGGCTTAAAATTAAGGATGATGGCCGTCGCCAATGGGACGTGTTGCAAGAGCAAGTCGACCCCAACCACCCAATGGCAAAGTTTACCGTCGGCAATCTAGAAACATTAGCTGATTTACAAGATCGCCCGATTCGAGCCGAATTACTGACCTTTTATCGGCAATACTACTCAGCAAACCTGATGAAACTGGTCGTGCTCGGCGCCGAGAGTTTAGATGAACTTGAGTCCTTGGTGACCCCCAGATTTTCGCTAATCGCCAATAATAACGTTGATATTCCAGTGCATAGCGACCGACTGATGCCCGCTGACCAATCTCCGGTATTGATAGAAGTGAAGCCTCTTAAAGAGTTGCGTGAACTCAGCATCAGCTTTCAAATGCCGAAGATGCAACCTCACTGGAAGATAAAACCTGCTAGCTTTCTCGCCGCATTAGTAGGTCATGAAGGGGCGGGGAGCTTGTTGCAACTGCTTAAAGCTAAAGGTTGGGCTGATTCGCTAAGTGCCGGTGCCGGACTGGAGGATCGAAGTTCGAGCCTATTTATGATTGATATTGGGTTAACTCCCGAGGGTTATAAGCACCATGAAAATATAGTCGAACTGGTTTTTGCCTGGATTAAAGTTATTCAAGCAAATGGACTAGAGAAATGGCGTTATGACGAGCAGGCAAGTCTGGCGTCGCTGGCATTTCGTTTTCAAGAAAAGCAAAATCCAATGCGTTATGTGTCTGGATTAGCATCGTCAATGCAGCTTTTTCCGGTCGCAGATGTTTTACAAGCAAATTATGTGATGGAGCATTACGATCAGCGTTTGATAAAGCAGGTGACGCAATATCTAACACCAGAGAATAGTTTTATTATGCTAACGGCCCCCGAGGTGGCAACGGATCAGCTATCCGAGCGTTATCAAGTGCCTCATAGGGTAAGTGCAATCAATGAGTCAACTCTAGATAAGTGGCGCAAGCCGCTATTACATCCAGCATTGGCAGTCCCTGTAAAAAATCGTTATATACCTGACAGCCTTTTGCTGGTGGAATCAAATGGTCAAACCGTTCCAGCGCCGCTGACCACGAATAAAGGTATCACTTCTTGGCATCTCGCTGATAGCCGCTTTGGTGTTCCCAAGGCGGGAATTATTGCGCTATTAGGTTCCGAAAAAACAGCCAGCCTAGAGGGGCTCGCAATGGCCGAATTGTATTTAGATTTGGTCAGGGATCAGCTCAATGCCGCAGTCTACCCAGCTGCTGAGGCGGGCTTGATGTTTGGTTTGTCAGCTAACGGCAGGGGTCTGACTATCAATGTGGCTGGTTATTCAGATAAGCAGCATGTGCTGTTAGCAGATGTGCTACAGGCCTTGACTGAGCTCAATTGGGATCAGGGCAACTTTGACCGGCTGAAGCAAAAGCGCTTGCGGCAGTTAGCCAACTTTAAACGTGAGTATCCGTTTCGACAGGTTATGAGTAGCCTTTACTCGATGCTTAATGGCCGATGGACGCCACCACAAAAATTATCAGTAATTGAAGATCTGAGTATGTCTCAACTGCAGCTATTTAGCGATAAGTTATTATCGGCCTTAGAGCTTAAGTTGCTTGTAAGCGGCAACCATAGCCGAGCAGCAGCCAAAGCTATAGAGCAGCAGTTTGTCAGCAAGTTAACCTTAGTATCAGTTAAAAACCCAAGTCGCATTGCCAAGCTTGATGGTGGTTCTAAAGTAGGGCAGATACCCATTGATCATGCTGATTCTGTTGCTGCGCTATATCTTCAGGGTCAGAACGATGAGATGCAACAAATGGCCGTAGCGAGGCTGTTGGCCGAGATGCTGTCTGCGCCTTTCTTTAATAATTTGCGCACTGAAAAGCAATTAGGCTATGTAGTAACTGCTTTTGCCAACCCTATAGAGTTGGTGCCTGGATTAGTGATGCTGGTGCAATCACCTGTAGCTGATGAAGACAGTTTACGTCAAGAGTTTGCAACATTTATCGCCGCCTTTGCCAATGAGGTTGAGAAATTGTCTGAACTTGATCTACAGCGCTATAAGGGTTCTCTGTTGAACAGTTTAACTGAAAAGCCAAAAAATCTGAGCGAGTTAAACGGTCGTTTTATGGAATCTCTACAATTGGGCTATATTGACTTTGATTATCGTGAGCAGCTAGTCGAAGCGATCAGTAGAGTCTCCATTGGCGATTTGCAATCAGGATATCGGCAGATCGTTGTTGAGAG
>JASLVT010000229.1 GCA_030741175.1 Porticoccaceae bacterium | reverse complement strand
CAGAGACGCCAGATAGCAACACTGCTTGTCAGCAAAATCGGTTGAGTGCGCTCAGTGAGGTTAATTTGCTCCTGTTCACCGGTTTGAATCATATCCCACAAGTCATATCCAAGAGCGTCGGAAGCCTCCGCAAATGTGGCCTCCACAATTGGACTTGTCGTTGCCAGCTCTGCCAGCATTCCTATTTTCTGTGAGCCCTGACCGGGGAACACGAACGCCAAATTATTGTTTTCCATAGTGCCTCTGTAAATGTCGCTAAAAGTGCTGTTATTCTGATAAAGCCTGAAGTTTAGGGCGCAAAGTAGCCGGAAGGTTGAGTTTTGCCGCGTCAATAGCCACATCTATAGCATTGGCAAAGGCCAAACAATCCGCGTCACCATGGCTTTTCACTACCACCCCATTGAGCCCGAGAAGATAGGCACCATTGTGGCGCCCAGGATCTAGTCTGTTCTCAAGCTCACGCAACGGTTTGGCAAGCAAAAATCCCGCAACACGACCCAGTCGACTACTGCGGAATAATTCAACTATCAGCCTACGGATCATTCTGGCGACCCCCTCACTGGATTTAAGCGCCACATTGCCAATAAAGCCATCGCAGACAACCACATCAGCTAGCCCCTCAAAAATGCCATCGCCCTCGATAAACCCGCAATAGTTCACTCTAGAATCAATACTCAATAATTCCGCTGCTTGTTGTACCGTCTCATTTCCTTTACTGCTTTCTTCCCCCACATTCAATAGACGAACGGTGGGAGCATCAATGCCATCCAATACCGAAACTGCTAGCGAACCGAGCAATGCAAACTCGGCCAATTGCAGTGCTGAACATTGCACATTGGCCCCAAGATCAAGGATATAAGACGGGGTCCGAGTGGTTGGCACTGTCGTACAGATTGCAGGACGCGAAATACCGGGCAACATCTTCAGTTCGAGCAGCCCCAAGGCCATTAACATAGCCGTATTGCCCGCACTAATACAGGTATCGGCTTGGCCTGATGAAACAGATGCCAGCGCCATGCCCATCGAGGTGTCACGTTGACGCCGCATGGATACTGAGGGTTTGTCGGTAGTTGCAACCACCTTGTTCGAATGATGAATCTCAATTCTTGAACACAGGGATTGATCCGCACATAGATTGAGTTCAGCCTGCAATATGTCTCGGTCGCCAAATAACAGCGCAGAGACGTTGGTATGTTTGCGAAGCGAGTTGAGTAGCGCGACCACTACATCGCGGGGACCTCGATCCCCGCCCATAGCGTCAACGGCAATTCTGATAGAATTTGCCAAAAAAGTAGGTCAGTTAGTCGGCGTTAGTCTCGATGACCTTGCGACCACGGTAGAAACCATCTGCCGTAATATGATGACGCAAATGCTTTTCACCACTAACGGAATCAACAGAAACGGTTGCTGCAGTTAGTGCGTCATGTGAACGACGCATACCGCGTTTAGATCGGGTTTTACGACTCTTTTGAACGGCCATAGTTTACTCCTGTACAAAAATAGTTAGCGACTGAACTAGCGCTTCAGTTGCTGTAGAATACTGAACGGACTGTCTGAAACAGCCTGCTCTTGCGCGACTTCGCCCTCTGGCACAAAGGTATCCCCTGTGCAATCACCCACATCATGGTAATTGACCAGAGGCAAAGCCAATAAAATCTCATCCTCAAGCAATTCATTGAGGCTAGCCATTTTATCGAGCACCAACCAAGGCTCATAGTTGGCCGCAACGCGATTGATCTGCTCTTCAGACCATATCACCTGCACTGCAAATTCAGCCCGTAAATCAATCTGCAGCGGATCT
This sequence comes from Porticoccaceae bacterium, assembly GCA_030741175.1. Lineage (GTDB taxonomy): Bacteria > Pseudomonadota > Gammaproteobacteria > Pseudomonadales > Porticoccaceae > HTCC2207. The sequence goes on along the minus strand of JASLVT010000229.1, from coordinate 873 downwards.
AGGCATCGCTGGCAGATGGTCTCAACAGTTACCTGCGCATTTCCATGGGCAATTGTCGCTCGGGACTCATCCAACTCAAATTGCACCGATGCCTGCAACGGACCACAGACAGCGGACACCGCAGAGGCCAATCTTGGCAGATCCTCTACATCTACCATACCTTCAAGTAGGTTACCTTGAAGTGCAAGTTTACGCGGATCTATAAGAGAAGGCAGTGCCATAATTACAGTGGTACTCAGTTAGGCGCGCATCATAGGGACAAGACCATGATCTGTCAAAGAATATTGCTCAAAACACCGCCTATAACAGCATATACCGGCACCATCTCACCATACCAATCAATACTAGACTGATAACCGACGAGATCGTCACGCTATAAGCCAATAAATACAGCACAAACTAGCGTATAATCTACGTCATGCAGCCAATAATTCTCGCTTCCGCCTCCCCTTACAAAAAAATGCTAATTGACCGTCTGGGCATCTCATTTAGCTGTTGCGCCCCTGATATCGATGAAAACCCAGTATCTGGAGAGAGTGCCACTGCATTAGCACAGCGTCTTGCTGAAGAAAAAGCCCAGTGCATCGCCCACCGCTTCCCTCAATCTGTTGTCATCGGCGCAGATCAAGTGGCAGCAATGGACGGCGAAATCTTAGGTAAACCCGGTACTCATCAACGTGCGGCGGCACAACTGAAAGCGCAATCGGGACGCACTGTGCTATTCCACAGCGGTATTAGCTTAGTGCGATATACAGAGGGAAAACTCGAACAACAATCTCGCGTGAACAGTACAGAAGTGCATTTTAGGCAGTTGAGCGATCAGCAAATAGAACATTATCTCAATATCGATAAACCCTATGACTGCGCTGGCAG
>JASLVT010000228.1 GCA_030741175.1 Porticoccaceae bacterium | reverse complement strand
TCTGTGTATTGGCAGGATAAATCTAATACTGCTACTTTCTCTGGAAGAAAAAAACTGGTTGATAAATGTTCGGATTCTTCTCATAGCCAGTGTGGCGACAATTGGTCTACTATTAATATGTTTAAAGTTGGGCCGGGTGGGGCAGTATTTGGTAATGATCAAGATGATTTAGCTGGTGGCTTTAATTATGATCAAGCATTTGAGGGCAAATTTTATGGGCTAAAGATTTACGATAAATTCTTTGAGCCTTCCACCGACAGCGCTGCAAGTGTTGCAAATGCCACCCTCATTTACTCTGTTTCGCCGGGCAATTTTATAACGGAAGACTGATGCCGTTACTAAACAGCCCGACAATTACTTTGTCTTAAAACAATCCATTATCCCTATCAATAAGTTTGTGCTAGCGCGCTGCGCTATTGCTAAAGGTCTAGTCTGCTAAAGGTCTAATCACCGGGCACAAGGTTAATCTGCAAGCCATGGCTTTTGCTGATATCCAGTGATTGTGGTTGGCCATGAGCGCACAAAATATCCAGTTGCATATTGTGCGGCATCGGCTGTTCTGAGAAACATAGGCTAACATTGCCCAACTCAATTAGCTGCTGCCCCTGATGGTCTGGTGAGAGCTGTGCGCCGAGATATTGTGACAGGCTATGGGTTGCTATATTACCCTGTTGTGTCTGTAGTCGCAGAGTTAATAATGCCGTAGCCTGATTGGGATGGCTTGCGGCTGCGGCCGGTACTCGCTGAGCATACGGCGTGATATCTTCGACTAAGATGGGTAGATCTGGGTTATTACTGCCACCCAAATACCAATGCACCTTATCGTCAGTTATGGTTTTGCGTGAGAAGGTTTCAGGCTTCAGTACGGTTAGCCCAGCATGACGCCAGGCTTTTTCAACCTGTGCCAGATTATCGGTTCGTACAACCCAGTCAACCGGACCCAGTTCACCGGAAAACCAGTTTAAAAGTCTACTGGTGATGGTGGCTTTTTTTGCAAGTAACCAGTGTAACAACCCGAGTTGATGAGCCAGATGGGTAATGGGGTTATGCCAAAACGGTTTTAAAGCGAGTAGCTCAATATAGGCATGATTGGAAAACACAATAAGGGCATTTTCGGTTAGTCCATGGGAGCCGCCGCGGGTGACATGAAAACCGAGCTGAACAAAATCCTCAATCGCTTGATTTAGGTCGGCGACAAAAATAACCACATGGTCAAATTGTATAGATTGCGTTGTTATCATGGTAAAGACTTCTGGGGTATCAACTAGTCAGCGACCACTAGTCCGCGAACAATAGAGGCCCTGTGTTATCAGTTAGCTCTGAGCTGCTCTTATAACTGTCACAGCAATATACAATGATGGCGGCTTGAAGGCGATTAAAACTGATTTTAGTCCTGGTGCAAGACCGTGAATTTATTGCGCGTTAATGCTAGCAATCAAGGCTAATTGCCATAAAATGGCATTATCGAAAATACCGGAATACGCAGTGCACAGGTTATGAGTAAAACAGCATTTCATTACCTCTCGGCAGTGGTTTGTACTGCTCTGATAACCCTATCCTCCGCCCATGGTGCCATACTGATTGATGGGGTGCTCGATGAGCCAGAATGGGCCGATGCAAGGGTTTACAGAGATTTTGTCACCGTGGAACCATTGACGGTTGAACCGGCTAAATACCGCACAGAGGCGCGTGTGATAGTCAATGCTGAGGGTATTTTTGTCGGCTTTAGTAATTACCAGCCAGCGACGGTAAAGCGTGTGGAGCGCTATTTTCCCCGGGATACCCAAATCGATGCCGATCGCAATGTGGTAAGCATCGACTTCGATGGCACCGCTTTGGCCGGCTATGATTTTACCGTTGGTTCGGCCAACTCTCAGCAAGATGGCATTGTTACCAAAGGCGATTACTCCGCGGACTGGGATGGCACTTGGTATTCGCAAACCTCCTCAACGGGCGATTATTGGTATAGCGAGATGCATATTCCCTGGTCGGTGGCACCGATGACCACGGCCAAAGAGGGGCGCAAGACCATGGGGCTGTGGTTCTCTCGTGTGGTATTTGATGAATCACTGCGCTTTGCCTTTCCCGATGCGTATTATTCGCGAACCACCTTTATGGAGGACTGGCACCAGATTGAGGTGGCACAGGTGGCCGCGTCTACACTGGAGTGGTTTCCCTATATTAGCTACAGCGATAATTTATTTGATGGTGCCGAAACGGCAGGAGACACTGGTTTTAAGTCTGGCCTGGACTTTATTTGGCGGCCCAACAGTAATACCCAATTGACCGGCGCGATCAATCCAGATTTTGGTCAGGTGGAAAGCGATGATCTGGTGGTGGATTTCTCGGCTTTCGAGACCTTTGTCAGTGAAAAACGCCCTTTTTTCACCGAAAACCAAGCTCTGTTTAGAAGCAGTATTCCCAATGGTGATTTGGCGCTGTATACGCGACGTATCGGTGCCGGAGCGTCGGCGCTAAGTGGCGGGGCGGTTGATATTGATATTGCCGCCAAGCTTACACATTTTGGCGACAATACGGATATGGGCGTATTTGTTGTACGCGAAGATGATAGTGCAGGTGGTTTTGGTGGCGATTTTCTGTCCACGCGGGTGCAGAGAAAAGTTGATGGCTTGATGCTTGGTCACCGTCTGACGCAGGTTGATAGGGCAAGGCTTGATCGCGAAGCGCGATTGCATGCTGTTGATATG
>JASLVT010000227.1 GCA_030741175.1 Porticoccaceae bacterium | reverse complement strand
CACAGTCCGTCTTTCGGGTTTATGCGCGCAAAGCCGACTAGAACATTGCCTGTCGCAGGGCCAACATTGTTGATAAAGCCCTTCCAGTCTCTGCGGAACATGTACTGATAGTAGTCCGTGGTCGGGTAGTAGTAACCCCCATCCCGCCAGGTCGGCTCAAAGTGCGCATCGGCGTAGTCAGTCATTATCTGTACCGTTTCCGTATCACCAACCTCTGAAGCCAGCAGGGCGAACCAACCAAAGTCGAATGATGCAGTCCAGCCCATGTTTTCGAACGGCCAACCTCTGAGCATCGATGGGATGTAGCGTTTTTGCTGGTCGGGATAAATGCTCTCGATATATTCCTTGTCCCATACATGTTGGGCATGACCATTCCAACCATCAGCCCAAGCATAGGTCGCGGGGACAACCTCATCCTGTTTAACTTTCAAGAAATACATTGTGGTGTTGGTTTCAGGGTCAATATAGTCACGCTCGAGCATAACTTTCTTGAACTCTTTGCGAACCTGTACCGAAAGATCTGTACCATTCTTGAAGTCATATGACATAAGGCCAAGAATAGGATGTTGGTTGCACTCTGCGTAAACGGCGTTGCGCTCACACTCAATACCACGAAAATGATCTTCGACAAATTGATCGTGGATGACCTCGGCAAGTCGATGATGATCATATTTCATCTCCACAGGACCCTGACCATAATTAATCGGCGCGTAACGAAAAGTGAGAGAACCCGGCTCATCGTAGCGGTTGTCGTTGAATAAGTTAGCGTGCAGACCTACCATTTGCAGCAGATGGCCGCTATACATAATGTTCTTCTTGATATTGGGGTCTATCCAACCGTACCAATCATCCTCCGTATAGCTGATCATACGCTCTTCACCGACATCGCTTTCGGTTCTATCCGTTAGGTCGAACTTGCTGACATGTGCCCAATAATCCCACACATCTTTGTAGATCATCCTCTGAATTAGCCTTGCCGATGCTTTCTGGTATAGATCGCGGTGAGCGGGCGTATAGTGGTAGTGGGTAGCCGCCAGTGCATATTGAGCAAAGGCAATTTGAAACTGATAGGCGTGGAAGCTCATATGGTAGACAGGATCAGTTTCACCCATCAGCGAGAAATCACCATCAAGCTGGTTTGCTATATTGATCATATGACGAACATGTCCCATCTGTTTGGTGGAAAGAGATGGATAACTCGCCGGATCAGGAATAACCAGTGGCTCTGCGGCCGATAAAGCGAGAGCCTTTACCCCAACTAGGAAAGCGATAATATAGCGATATTTAGTAGTCATATGTCAGCTCATATCAAGTTTTGAGCCTAAATATTGTCACAGGGTAAAAAACATGTCAACTGACATGCTTTTTGACTTATGGCCATTTTATTGCGTTCAGGGCATCGCTTTGGACTGCTTAATAACAGATGCTCAATAACAGATACTTAATAGCACCTGATGGTTCACTAGGGAATTAACGTATCCAAGCCTGTTACCAGCAAGCCGAGTCCCAGTGACCAAATAGCGCAGGCGACAATATCGATGGTAGTAAATCGTAATCGCTGAGTACCGCTGATACCGACCATGAGCGGCACCACACTTCTAACGGCGGTAATCAACCGACCGAACAGGATGGCACTGGCGCCATATTTAAGGATAAAGGTTTCGCCCTTATGTAATTGCGCAGCATATTTTTGAGCGAGGGCGGTATGGTGAAACTTGGGACCAAACCAGCGCCCCAAATAAAAGCCCAGATGATCGGATAAACAGGCACCAGCAAAGGCAAGCAGCATTATTTGACTGAGATTGGCCAATTGCTCGGTATACAAAATAGTCGATACCGTTAACAGGATAACGCCAGACACTAACAGACCAACACCGGGGCAAGCCTCCAGAAAAGCTAGCACCGGCACTACCATCCAAGCATGCTGCTTATGAGCGTTGAGCCAATTTAAAATAAAGTCGTCGATAGCAGTGATCCATTAGTCTCGATAGTGGTTGATAATTACTGGCGGCGCGCGTTCCCAAGTAAGAGGCGCTGAAATAAAAAAGGGCTACTGATCAATAGCCCTTTTTCATCATTTGATCTCTTCTAACCTACGAAAAATCGGGGTCTGCAGGATCATAGAACACCTTAGAATTGTGCAGTTCAGGGTTGCCACAGGTCATCACCGCTTCCACCGCTGCTTTAGCTTCGCCACCTGATGTCATCCACATCTCGTCGCCCCGCTGCATCGCTTCTGCTGATTCATGGAAATTACCCCAGTACAGATCAACCTCCGTTGAGCCCGCATTGCTGGCGTATATGCCATAGGCATAAAAAGATACCTCTTCTGCATTGAGGTTATCCAGCCAGCCATTGTAGAGCTCAATAGCGGCATCTGCGTCGGCCATGGTTTTGCCTTCATTTAAATTACAGGGCAAGAAGGCAGAGAAAAACTCCCCCGATGCTCCCAACTCGCCGAAACTGTAGGGGTCGCGAGCAAAATGGAAATCCCAAGACACACGGTTGGGTCCATCACAGGTCATTACGGAGGCATATTTCTCCGACCAGACTTGAGCGTCTTCACTGGCCGCCCATTCCTGCCATCCCTTATCGGCCGCCTCTTTATTGGTCCACTGTAGTTCCCACCAACCGTTTTCATACTGGTTGTCGTCACTCGCCGGCTCAAAGCCCCAAGAGCCCAGAATATCACCAGAGATTCCTAGATTACGCCAGTCT
>JASLVT010000226.1 GCA_030741175.1 Porticoccaceae bacterium | reverse complement strand
GTATGGGCAATGTCTGCACCGCGAAGCAGTGCTTTGGTGGGTATGCAGCCCCAGTTCAAACAGACACCGCCCAGGTGCTGTTTTTCAACTAGGGCTGTTTTAAAGCCCAATTGTGCCGCACGAATGGCGGCGACGTAACCGCCGGGACCACCACCTACAACAATCAGATCATATTGCTGAATACTCACCTTGATGCAATCTCACGCATGTCTTACACCAGCATGGTTGCTGGTTGTTCCAAGAAGCCCTTGAGCACAGACATGAATTGCGCTGCGACAGCACCATCAATAATGCGATGATCGCTAGACAGAGTTAAGCTCATTACCGTGGCCACAGCTAGCTCACCATTTTTTACGACAGCGCGTTGCTCTCCGGCACCGACAGCCAATATCGCACCCTGAGGTGGGTTAATTATGGCATCGAATTGTTTGATACCGTACATGCCTAGGTTGGAGATACAGAAGTTACCGCCCTGAAATTCCTCGGGCTTAAGACGATTGAGCTTGGCCCTAGTGGAGAGATCACGCATCTCATGAGAGATGCTCTCTAGACCTTTCTGGTTGGCCGAAGAAATAATGGGCGTAATCAAGCCATCTTTGATCGCCACTGCAACACTGATATCGGCATCGCTAAAGTGCGTTATCTGCTCACCATCAAATTGAACATTAAGTGCGGGCACTCTGATAAGTGCACTAGCGCAGGCTTTGATTATAAAGTCATTAACTGAGATTTTGGTCTCGCTATTGACATCATTGATCTGCTTGCGTGTGGCCAACAAATTATCTATTTCGACATCAATATGCACACGGTAATGGGGTGCGGTTTGTTTGGATGCTTGCAGCCGGCTAGCTATCGTCTTGCGCATACCAGTGATTGGCTGCGACTCAGAGCGACTGGCAGTTGGCGCTATTGTTGTCTGCTGAGCTGGCAACTTGTTTTTGAGAGCGGCAGCAGCTTCAACATCAGCTTTGCAGACACGTCCACGTTCACCACTGACACGGCATTCTAATAGATTGATCCCCAACTGTTCGGCAAGGCGTCTGGCCACTGGCGTCGCCTTAACATGGCTATCATCGCCGCTAGGCGCTCTGCTGGGCGATGCGTCATTGGTGCCTAGTAGACGACCGCCGGCAGCAGTCACCGCCGCTTCCACATCACCCTTGGATACTCTTCCATGACGTCCAGTACCGGTTACATTATTCAGATTGATGCCGTACTCAGATGCCAATCGCCGTGCAACGGGCGAGGCCGCAATATGGCTGTCGTCTCTATCATCCACTGCAGTTTCAAGATTGCTAGTGTTTTCCGCTTTTGCGTTCGAAGGTTTTTCTGCACTGTCAGACATTGCCGGCTCCTCTTCTAGAACTACAATTTCACTGTTGCCAACATAATTACTGATAAATGCCTTGATATCCTCTTCGCTGGTATCGGCAGAAGCAATCACTCCCAGCAAAGCACCGACATCATGAGTCTCTCCAGGTTCGGCCAGTATCGCTCGCACAATACCGCTTGCTGAGGCAGTCACAGTGTTAATGATTTTCGCGGTCTCAACATCAACCAAATCATTTTCAATATTGACCTGATCGCCTATTTTGACGTGCCAGGCATTGATCTCGCCCTCAGACATTTCCATGCCCCATTTGGGCATGGCGATAGGCTTAATTTCATCACTCATCATTAAGCTCCTAGTACATCCCGAACGGCGGCGAGAACCTTGTCAACATTGGGCACATAGGCATCTTCTAGCTCAGGCGCAAAAGGCACTGGAGTGTGCGGTGCAGTGACTGTTCGGATAGGAGCTCTAAGGCTAAAGAAACCCTTCTCCGCAACAATGCCGGCAATATCAGAAGCCAAACCACAGCGCGGGTTCCCTTCATCAACCACGACTAGTCTACCTGTGACCTCGACGCTTTCTAGGATTGCCTCATCATCTAGTGGCGAAACGGTACGAGGATCAATAACATCACAGGTGATGCCTTCTTCGGCCAAAATATCGGCCGCTGCAATGGCATGGGTGACCATATTTGAGATGGCAACGATGGTGACATCCTTGCCCTGACGAGGGAATGCAGCCTCTCCAAAAGGTATCGCGTACTGCTCGTCAGGCACCTCGCATTCATTGTTGTACATTACTTTATGCTCGAGGAAGATTACTGGGTCCTCATCACGAATAGCCTGTACCATCAGGCCTTTGGCATCGTAGGCATTGCTTGGCATAACAACTTTGAGACCAGCAATATGGGTGACGATGGAGTGGAGCATACTTGAGTGCTGTGCACCGGCGCGCCATCCAGCACCAACTGTTCCTCGAATAACCATTGGCGTCTTGGACTTACCACCAAACATATAGCGGAATTTCGCTGCTTGGTTGAATATTTGATCAAAAGAAACGCCGATAAAATCAAAAAACATGAGCTCAGCGATAGGGCGCAGACCGTTGTTGGCAGCGCCTGCCGCGGCACCAATAATAGCCGCCTCAGAAATAGGCGTGTCGATTACTCTTTCGCGACCAAATTCAGGCATCAGACCTTTGGTAACACCAAAAACACCACCGTAAGCATCATCTTGCCCCTCGCAACCCGCGCCGCCAGAGACTTCTTCACCGAGAACGATAACCGTTGGATCGCGACGCATTTCTTCTCTAATAGCGTCGTTAAGCGCTTCACGGTAGCTCTTCATTGAGGTTTTACCACTTATGTTTGCATTATTAGAATTAGTAGTCATCTT
>JASLVT010000225.1 GCA_030741175.1 Porticoccaceae bacterium | reverse complement strand
ACCGTTGCCATGATCACTGGCGCAGGCTTAATCGCTCCTATTCTAGAGTTACAGCCTTTGTCATCGGCCGGTCTTGGGCTATTAGTAATAGCTATTTCGTCTGGCGCCACCATATTATCTCATGTCAATGATTCTGGCTTTTGGTTGGTGAGCCGCTATCTCGGCATGAGTGAAAAAGATACATTAAAAACATGGACAGTGATGACAACCATAATCTCTTTGACTGGATTGGTCAGTTGTCTAATCATATCGCTGTTTTTATAGCTCGGTACAAGCAGACTCAAAAGTAGCTTTTTGTATGTAGTGTTCAGGTCAACTAACGAGACAGACTACCCAATAAATATTCTATCGCTATGGACAAATCACAATATCATAAACGCCTCACCTTAAAGGATGTTGCGAAAAAAGCAGAGGTAAGCCCGATGACTGTGTCTCGGGTAGTTAATAACTATCCCGGAGTAAACAATAACATTCGCAATAAAGTCAAAGCGGCCATTACCGAACTGGGCTATATTCCCAATCGCTCGGCCAGTGTTTTGGCATCATCAAAATCAAAATTAATTGGTGTACTGATTCCCTCTCTATCCAATGTGGTATTTAACGATGTATTGCGCGGCATTTACGATATTGCCAATCCAGCCGACTACCAAGTGCTACTGTTTAATACTCACTACTCCCCCATTGAAGAAGAGCGTGCAATACGAACAATATTGGGACAATCACCCGAAGGACTGATTATCACTGGCGGCGAGCAGACCGCCATTGCCAGGACAATGATCAAAGCTTCCGGCGTTCCGGTTGTTCAGATAATGGATAAAATTGAGAATCCCATCGATAGCAATATAGGGTTTTCCCATTTCGATGCAGGCGCTGCTGTGGCGCAACTGTTACTCGACAAGTCATATGGCAAAATTGGTTTTATAGGGGCCAGAATGGATGCAAGAACTTGCCGCAGACTGGCCGGCTTTAAATCTGTTTTGTCAGCGGCTAATTGCTTGGATGTAAAACGCGTGGTAACAACGCCACAGCCCTCTTCCGTGACTATGGGAGCGAGTCTATTTCGAGACCTTATGGCAATTACCGAGGGGGATTGTGATGCCGTGTTCTGCTGTAACGATGACTTGGCACTCGGCGTATTGCATGAATGCAAAAAAATGCATCTCAATGTACCACAGCAATTTGGTATCTGTGGTTTTAATGATATCGAAATGGCTGCCTATACCGAACCCGCACTGTCGACTGTCAGTGTTAATCGATACCACATGGGCAGCACAGCAATGACGATTTTGTTTGAAAAAATAAACTGCGAAGGGGATCAAGACTCAGCATCGGAAGTTTATATCGATACAGGTTTTGAGTTAATGACACGTCAATCGACAAGATGACCCTATCGATAAATCTTGACTCCGATCATTAGCGATCTTTTTTTGTCCGCACCACTGTCGTTTCTAATCCGCCTGCTTGTAAGCGCTTATCAATCTCTTCTAACGACATATAATCTAGGTCCCAATGATTACAGATATCATTTCTGTAACGGGTATGATTTTTATCAGTGGAATCAGACTTTTTCCGATTAAAGTATTTAAGTAAACGGTTACTAATAGTCATGGTATTTTCTGTTAAACAACCCCTTTTGAATGGACAACGATCTGACCATCAGAGTATAAGTAGCACCCAGTTAGGTCTTTATACGTCCGTACTCTATAGCCTTATCCCGCACCGCACCAAAGCGCAAACTAATAATATCCAGTAGGTAATTCTGATAGAGACGCCATGGCGATTTACTTCCTTGTTTGGGGAACTTATCAATAGCGCGCTCCACATAGCCAGAGGCCAAATCTAAAAAATCAACGCGCTGAAGTTCCGGATCATGATTGCGCGGCACACAATAATGATATCCCTGTCGATCCATATGCTTCAGCAAACGACAGACATACTCACTAGTCAAATCGCACTTCAATGTCCATGACGCATTGGTATAACCAGCGGCGAGGGCAAAATTAGGCACATCGCTGAGCATCATGCCGCGATAGCCTAGGGTATCCGGCAGTGATACTGTTTCACCGTCCACCACAATATCCATACCCCCCACCGCCAATAATTCCAGTCCAGTGGCACTGACTACTATGTCCGCCTTTAATAAATCACCGGATGCCAATTTAATCCCGCTTTTGGTAAAGGTCTCAATATGATCGGTGACCATAGAGGAAGAACCCTCACGCAATGATTTAAACAAATCACTATCGGGCACCAGACACAAGCGTTGATCCCAAGGGTTATATTTTGGGTTAAAGTGCGTATCGACATCGACAGTGTTGCGTAACTCCATCCGCGCCCATTTCATCAGGTTTGCTTTCATCTGTGCCGGACGCCGCCGACTCAGTTGAAAAATTAATGCCTGCATTGAAACATTCTTCCATCGGGTAATCAGATAGGCCAATTTTGATGGCAGGTATTTAGCCAATGTCAGGGCAAACTTGTCGCGACTCGGGCGAGATACAACATAGGTAGGAGAGCGCTGCAACATGGTGACATGAGCCGCAGTTTCAGCTAATGAGGGCACTAGAGTAACGGCCGTAGCACCACTGCCAACAACCACGACCCGCTTGTCTGCATAATCTAGATCTTCTGGCCAGTGTTGCGGATGAATGATCTGTCCCTTGAACTGGTCGGCGCCGGGAAACTGAGGGGAATAACCTTGGTCGTAACGGTAATAGCCTGTGCAACTG
>JASLVT010000224.1 GCA_030741175.1 Porticoccaceae bacterium | reverse complement strand
GAGGCAAAATCCAAATCGGCAGAACTACTACCCGTGGTCATAGAGGAAGCAGCGCCACCACCCAAACCAATCAACATTGCGGGACCACCGAGTACAACTAGCTGAGCACCGGGCTCAAATTCTGGCTTATCAATATGTTGTTCGCGGATATTGCCGTAACCGCCAGCAATCATAATCGGCTTGTGATAACCGCGACGCTGACCATTGAAATCTGCCTCAAAAGTTCTGAAATAACCACAGATATTCGGGCGACCAAATTCATTGTTAAAGGCGGCGCCGCCAATGGGGCCCTCAGTCATAATATCCAACGCTGAGACTATCCGCTCTGGCTTACCATAGTCCTGTTCCCAAGGCTGTGTGTAATGGGGAATTTGCAAGTTAGACACGCTGAAGCCCACCAGACCCACCTTGGGCTTTGAGCCGCGACCCACGGCACCTTCATCGCGAATTTCACCACCAGAGCCGGTGCCAGCGCCCGAGAAAGGAGAAATCGCTGTTGGGTGATTATGGGTTTCAACTTTCATCAGCAGGTGCACAGGCTCCTGACTGTAACTGTATTCTTTACTGACTGGATCGGGATAAAAACGCCCGCCGTCGGTGCCAGTGACCACCGCTGCATTATCGGAATAAGCCGACAATACATTCTCACCACCCAACTGGTTGGTATTGCGGATCATGCCAAATAGAGAATGAGGTTGATCTACACCATCGATAGTCCAACTGGCATTAAAAATTTTATGTCGACAATGCTCCGAATTGGCCTGCGCAAACATCATCAACTCAGCGTCAGTTGGGTTGCGCTGCAAATCCTTAAAACTGGCAACTAAATAATCAATTTCATCTTCAGCCAACGCCAAGCCCAGAGTTACATTGGCTTGTTTTAGCGCCTCTGTGCCTCCAGACAATATATCTACCTGTGTCATAGCAGTCGGTTGTTGCTGACTAAACAGCGCCTGCGCCTGCTGCAAATCAGTGAACACCGTCTCGACCATGCGATCACTGAGCAATTCACCCAATTGTTGTAACTCTGTCTCGCTGAGCTTTTCTTTAGCCTCTATGGAGTAGGCAATACCCCGCTCAACGCGCACTACTTTATCCAAGCCGCAGTTATGCGCAATATCTGTCGCCTTGCTCGACCATGGCGAAATGGTGCCGGGTCGAGGCACTACCAGTAATAAATCGCCATTATTGTCCGATTGTTGGGCACTGGGACCATAGGTTAGCAATGCCTGCAAAGTGTCCTGTTCAGCCTCTGACAGTGGCGCACTGACCTCGGCAAAGTGGACATATTCGGCTGTTACCGATACCACTGAGGGGACGGTATTTTGCAGACTGGAGAGTAATTTTCGACGTCGAAAGTCAGAGAGAGAAGGTGCGCCGCTAAGGATGATCATGTAAGGCTAGTCTCAAAAATCGTCAATAGAAAGAAGGCGCGTATTCTAGCAGGAAAAAACCCTGTTGAGGCAGATAGAATTGAGTAAACTATGTGCAATTAACCGAATCTGCAAATACAATCGAGTCAGGCCGACATCCAAGTCTGTGTGAGGTGGCATCTAGAGTAATGCGGCAACTATCCAACAGAATGAGAAAAATGCGCAATAGGATTATCCTGATCGCGTTGCTGTTGGTTTTTTCAAGTTATATATCCAAAAGTACCCACCTAAATGATCTAGAAAATATCATGGCTAAAGGCCGCCTAGTCATGCTGACATTGGCAGGGCCAACAACCTATTTTGAGGATGGTCGTGGCAAGAATGGTTTTGATTATCTACTCGCTAAGGCTTTTGCTGATAGCCTAGGTGTCGAATTGGAAATCAAAGTTATGCCAACACTGCGCAGCTTACTGCTGTCGGTGGGTGGTCCAAAGGGTGACTTTGCAGCCGCTAATCTTGTGCAGACAGCTGAACGTGAGAAAACCCTTAGATTTGCTATCCCCTACCATGAGGTCACCCAGAGATTAATTTATCGCAGTGGCAGCAAAAGGCCAAAGTCGCTAGATCAGCTCGATGGTGATCTGGTTGTTATAGCGGGATCCTCTCATAGCGAAAATTTAGCCGCACTCCAAGATCAACATCCCAACCTGACCTGGCAAGAGCAAGACAATGCGGAAATGAGCGATTTGATGCGTCGAGTTCACGAGGGCGAAATCGCCTACAGCGTGGTCGATTCACTGGCCTATCTTATTAGTCGCCATATCTATCCCAACGCCCGCAGTGCCATGAGCATTTCAGACCCCCAACCCATGGGCTGGGCCTTTGCTAGTCACAACGATGGTACAGTCCTCACCGCGGCCAATCGCTTTTTGCAAGACCACATCGAATCGGGCAAGCTCAAATCTCTCACCGATCAATTATTGGCACAAACCGAGAATTTCTCTGCCTCAGATAGTTATCGGCTGGGTAAATTGGTGGATAACCGTCTACCCAAGTATGAAGCCCTATTCCGCCAAACCGGCGAGGAGTTCGGCATAGACTGGCAGCTACTAGCGGCCGTTGCCTACCAAGAATCCCATTGGGACCCCAAAGCGCGATCGCCTACTGGCGTGCGTGGATTGATGATGCTGACAATGAATACGGCGCGAGAAATGAACGTGGAAAATCGCCTTGATGCTGCTCAAAGCCTCAGAGGTGGCGCGGCCTACTTGCTGAAACTAAAGGCGCGACTACCAGATCGGATACAAGATCCAGACCGCACCTTATTTGCATTGGCTGCCTACAACGTAGGCTTTG
>JASLVT010000223.1 GCA_030741175.1 Porticoccaceae bacterium | reverse complement strand
TCTACAGGAACCAATGTATTAATCGGACTCTTGGTGATAATAAAGCCCCCGACATGCTGAGATAGATGACGGGGAAAACCCAAAATTTCTTGTACAAGATTGTAAAAATGTTGCGCTATATCACCTCTAGAACCGGCTTGTTCAAATTGTGCTTGTAAATCACCAGCGCGATCCCACCAGGAGAGAGATTGACTCAGTTGCTCGATAAATAATGAATCTAGTCCCAGTGCTTTACCTACATCGCGCACCGCACTGCGGGGCCTATAAGTAATGACAGTAGCTGCTAGTGCAGCATGTTCACGACCATAACGCTGATAGATATATTGAATAACTTCTTCGCGGCGCTCATGCTCAAAATCAACATCGATATCTGGAGGCTCATTGCGCTCAGTGGATATAAAACGTTCAAATAATAATGACACCTGTTCTGGAGAAACCTCAGTGATAAACAGGCAGTAACAGACGACAGAATTAGCCGCGGAACCACGTCCTTGGCAGAGAATATGTCGGCTTCGGGCAAAGGCGACCAGATCATGTACAGTTAAAAAATAACATTCATATTGTAGTTCGCTGATGATTTTAAGTTCATGCTCTATTTGTTGCGAAATACGTTTTGGTATCCCTTTGGGCCAGCGTTTTTTTGCCCCTTGCTCGGTTAAAATACGCAATTGCTCCGTAGGTGATAGATGCTGAGGTACAACCTTATCTGGATATTCATAGCGCAGTTCTTCAAGACTGAAATGACAGCGTTTGGCGATATTGATGGTTTCAGCTAATAGCGCGGCGGGATAGATTTTTTGCAGATGGGCTAAGCTACGCAGATGTCGTTCGCCATTGCTAAAGCGACGCTCGCCAAGTTCCATTACCGAGCAGTTATGGCGAATGGCTGTCAATGTATCTTGCAGTGCGCGGCGCTGCTTTTGATGCATATGCACATCACCGCAGGCAACCATAGGCAGTTGCCATAGCGCAGCGAGATTGCGGTAATAATAATATTGATAGGCTTCATTGCCATCGAGTAGATGCTCGACACCAATCCATAAGCGACCTTCAAACCAATGATTAAGTTGCTCACCTATTTTATGGTCAGCTTCAAGTGTGCCGCTGGGTAACCAGATTAATAAACTATTGGGTAGGGTACCGTTGAGATCTGCCCAATCTAATTGATACTCGCCTTTATTGCTGCGTCTGCGAGCTACTGTTATCAGTGCAGAGAGCTCGGCGTAGGATTGACGATTGCTAACCAGTATGATGAGACATTGATTTTCAAGACGAAACTCACTACCAAGTATCAGCTGCAAATCACAGTCGAGGGCAGCGATATGCGCCTTAACCGCGGCTGCCATTGAGCACTCATCAGTAATTGCTAAGGCGCTATAGCCCAGTGCACTGGCGGTACGGACTAATTCTTGGGGTTTGGAAGCCCCGCGCAGGAAGGTAAAATTACTTACACAATGAAGTTCGGCATAGGCCATAAGCTATACAACTGCTACCAGAGATAAATACTGTATATATAAACAGTATATCTGTGACGCAGAGTAATTTCCAGAATAACTTATCTATGCAGGATTATTGGTGATCCATAAGGTTTGATAGGGCTGCATTTGAATAGCGGCGCTATGATTATCTTGAGCCTGAACGGAGCAAGGCAATCCAGTTATTAGGTCCTGCCAGTATTCATTGTCAATAAGATTTATATCAGATAGAGACAAGACCTGTGGCTGATCACTGATATTGCTAATACAGAAAATACTTTGTTGACGGTCTAAACTTTGCCGCCAGAAGCCAAATAACTGATCACCTAGGTGCAGAGTAAATTGAGTTGCATTGGGATGGAAGGCCGATTGCCGACGGCGAATTTTTAATAAGTTTTTAAGTCGATCATATGTTTGGTAATGACTGCTCTCAGTGTCCGTCAGTTGCTCTTCAAGCAGTTGGTAATCCCATTGATGACGATTGATCGCGCGATTATGGCCGCTATTATCGACACGTTGTTGATCATTATGAGTACCGAGGAAGCTGTGAATATATATCGCTGGAATGCCCTCTAGAGCGAGCATAATCGCATGAGCACAAATAAAGCGTTGTAGTCCGAGATTATCCGGCCCATTCACCGTTCCCTGTAATGCATCGTATAGCGCAATGTTAATTTCATAAGGTTTGCTATCGCCGTTATCAAGTGAGCGCCAGGAGATATGACCTCCGAATGACTGCATGGTGTTCACCAGTGTATTGATCTCTGCATCGCTGAGTAATCCCTCTGCCGGCCTTAGGCCAATACCATCATGAGACGCAATAAAATTAAAGTACGCCGTGCCATTGCGCGCGGGGGGCATACTCATCATCCATTGTTTTAGGTAAGTACAGTTGCCAGTAACGAGACTATTTACTAATAGGGGTGGTAGAGAAAAGTTATACACACAATGTGCTTCATTGGCATTGCCAAAGTAGCTTAGGTTTTCTCGATTGGGAATATTCGTTTCAGTGATCATAACGGCATCGTGTTGAGCCTGTTCTATCAGAGTCCGCAATAGACGCACAATCTCATGAGTTTGCGGCAGGTTGAGGCAATTAGTGCCCACTTCTTTCCATAAAAAAGCGATAGCATCGAGACGAAAAAACCTTACGCCATTATCAAGGTACTGCCTAATAATACTGACAAACTGCTTGAGTACCTGCGGATTGCTAAAATCCAAATCGACTTGATCATGACTAAAGGTACACCAAACATATTG
>JASLVT010000222.1 GCA_030741175.1 Porticoccaceae bacterium | reverse complement strand
TCAACTTGAGCAAAATACGCTTATAAGCTTTCTCTTTTCCAGTGGTTGGCATATATGCTCCTGTTTTTTTATTATTCGCCTACTCCAGCAACCTGAGCGGCAACTTCAGCTGCAAAATCAACCTCTTCTACCTCGATTCCCTCGCCCACTTCAAAGCGCACAAAAGAAATTACCTCAGCACCACCAGCTGCAACCAATTTGCCTACTGTTGTATCTGGATCCTTCACAAAAGGCTGGTCAATCAAACTACTTTCTTTCAAAAACTTATTAATCCGGCCGCCAATCATTTTTTCGATGATTTCTTCAGGCTTACCGCTCTCACGTGCCTGAGCGGCAAAAATCTCTTTTTCCGCAGCAACCACTTCAGCTGGCATTTGATCCGAGCTTACTACCGCAGGGTTTACTGCCGCAACATGCATGGCAACATCTCTGGCCAAATCTTCGCTACCGCCTGACAGACCGACCAAAACAGCGATACGGTTGTTACTATGAACGTATCCACCAACCACTGGAGCCTCGACACTAGCCGCTCTGCGTGCAGAGATATTTTCACCAATTTTTTGCACTAGCGCCTCGCGAACCGGCTCAAGCCCAGCAGCCATTAAGGCTGCGATATCAGTCTCTTTACCCGCATAAGCAGCATCTAGAACCTGATTGGCAAAGCCCTGGAAACCCTCATCACGAGCAGCAAAATCAGTCTCGCTATTTACCTCAAGAAGCATACCGTAGCCGCCTTCGGCTTTGTACAGCACAATCCCATCAGCAGCGGTACGACCCGCTTTCTTAGCCGCCTTCATGCCGCTAGATTTACGCAATTCTTCAATTGCTTTATCGATATCAGCACCGGCCTCAGTCAGTGCTCTTTTGCATTCCATCATGCCTAAACCGGTGCGATCTCGCAGCTCTTTCACTAAAGATGCTGTTACCTGTGACATTGTATTCCTCTCTTTAAAACATTTAATCAGTTGGAAAAAAGGGGGCAGCGGCCCCCTTTAATTTATTAGCTCAATTCCGTGCCGTTTCTGGCCAATTTTGGGGCTATTCTGCAGCAGCATCCGCAGCCGGTTTTTCAGCAGCCGGTTCCTCAGCCGCTGGGGCATCCGCCTCGACTTCCTCAACAAAC
This sequence comes from Porticoccaceae bacterium, assembly GCA_030741175.1. Lineage (GTDB taxonomy): Bacteria > Pseudomonadota > Gammaproteobacteria > Pseudomonadales > Porticoccaceae > HTCC2207. The sequence continues at coordinate 1,617 of JASLVT010000222.1, read as the reverse complement.
TCATCTTTGCTGGTAATAGTTGCTGATTGTGCCTTACCCTCAAGCACAGAATCAGCGGCAGAAGCGGCGTACAGTTTTATCGCGCGAATTGAATCGTCATTACCAGGAATAACATAATCAACACCATCAGGGTCGCTGTTGGTATCCACAATACCAACCACAGGAATACCTAGTTTATTCGCTTCATTGATAGCGATACGCTCATGATCCACATCCACAACAAATAGGATATCTGGCAGACCATTCATATCTTTGATGCCACCAATGCTGTTCTCTAGCTTGTCCTTCATGCGCGTACGCATCAGTACTTCTTTTTTGGTTAACTTATCGAAGGTGCCATCAGCTTCCTGCGCTTCCAAATCACGGAAACGTCGGATGGATGCACGTATCGTTTTGTAGTTGGTCAACATACCACCCAGCCAGCGATGGCTGACATAAGGCATACCACAGCGCTCTGCTTGTTCTTTCACTATTTTTTGCGCTGCACGCTTGGTGCCAACAAACAGAATTTGATTACCTTTAGCGGCTTCCACACGCAGAATTTCCAACGCTTCATTAAACGCTGGCACGGTGTGCTCTAGGTTGATTACATGAACTTTATTGCGAGAGCCAAAGATGTACTGGCTCATTTTAGGGTTCCAGAAGCGGGTTTGATGGCCGAAATGCACACCAGCCTGCAACATATCGCGCATACTAACAGTAGACATAAAATTTCCTCTTGGGGTTAAGCCTCCACATCCCCCAATGATCAACCTGAACTACTTATTACTGCTCGCTTATCAGGCACCCAGACCATTGTGTCGGAATGTGTGTGTCGTTTAGTTTTAACATTAAGTTGAGAGGACATCCTCACAACGGCGCGCTTTATACCATAATGAGGACCCCATATAAAGCATAAATGCTAACAATTATCCTCACCAACAAGCACTATCTGGCCGTCGAATTCATAGGAAAACTAACAGCCAAGCTCTCATTGGCAAAATATCGTCACAGGGTTACCCCAATGGCTCTTAGACAGGTACAATAGCGTCCCTAACAATCTCCCTGAGAATTCCAATGAGCGTAGAACTTCGCACACCAGATCAAATCGCTAAAATGCGCATCGCAGGCCGCATGGCTGCTGAAGTACTAGAACTAATTGGCGAACATGTCGTGCCGGGTGTGACAACTGAAGAGCTCGACCGTATTTGTTACGAACATATTACTAATATTCAAAAAGCTTTTCCGGCCTGCCTCGGTTACCGCGGCTTCCCTAAATCTATTTGCACCTCAGTCAATCAGGTGGTGTGCCATGGCATCCCCAGCGACAAGAAAGTACTCAAGGCTGGGGATATCATCAATATCGATGTCACCGTTATCAAAGATGGCTGGTATGGTGATACAAGCAAAATGTATGCGGTGGGCAATATCCCCAGTCATGCTCAACGACTTATAAACGTGTCGCAGGAATGTCTCTATAAGGGCATAGAATTAGTGCGTCCCGGTATTCGTTTGGGGGATATAGGCCATGCTATACAGACCCATGCGGAGGCAAACTACTACTCCGTTGTGCGCGACTATTGTGGTCATGGTATCGGTGATGAGTTTCACCAGGAGCCACAGGTGTTACATTACGGT
>JASLVT010000221.1 GCA_030741175.1 Porticoccaceae bacterium | reverse complement strand
ATGGATGAAAAACGACCTCTGGGTTATGACGGCCATTGCGCGGGTTTGAGTGAAGAGGAGGTTGCCGAGCGTTTGGCCAGGGGCGAACCTCATGTTGTGCGCATGCGGGTGCCACGAGAGGGGCAGTGCACCTTCACCGATATGTTGCGTGGGGAGATCAGTATTGACTGGGCGCAGATCGATTTGCAGATACTGCTCAAAGCAGATGGTATGCCCACTTACCACTTGGCTAATGTGGTAGACGATCATCTGATGGAAATTAGCCATGTGATTCGCGGTGAAGAGTGGATTAATTCAGCGCCCAAACATATTTTGTTGTATCAGTATTTTGGCTGGGAAACGCCGATATTTTGTCATCTGCCTTTGTTGCGCAATGTGGATAAAAGCAAATTGTCCAAGCGTAAGAACCCCACCAGTATTTTGTATTATCAGCGTATGGGCTTTTTGCCTGAAGCATTATTGAATTATTTGGGTCGTATGGGCTGGTCCATGCCCGATGAACGAGAGAAGTTTACCCTCAGTGAGATGCTGGCAGTATTTGATATTCAGCGAGTGAGTCTGGGTGGCCCTGTGTTCGATGTGGAAAAACTCAGTTGGCTTAATGGTATGTGGATTCGCGATGAGCTCAGTGACGAGCAACTAGCGGATCGCCTTCAAGAATGGGCACTGAATCGCGACACATTAATGGCATTTTTGCCCTTTGCGCGACAGCGTATGGAAACATTATCTGATCTTGCGCCATTGGGTAATTATCTGGTATCCGGTATGTTGCCAATCGCTGCGGAGGATCTAAAGTCCGTCGGTATGGACGATGATCAGCTTATTGAAGTATTGCAATATGCACTGTGGCGATTGGAAGCAGAGCAGGATTGGAATAGAGATAATATTTTTGATGGTTTAAAAACCATTGCCGATGCCATGGATATCAAACTCAAACCATTTCTAGCGCCGTTGTTTATCGCCATTGCGGGCAGCAGTGCGTCGATCTCGGTAATGGATTCTATGGTTTTACTCGGTGCAGATATGACCCGCGCGCGTCTACGTCATGCCATTGATCTGTTGGGTGGTGTGGGTAAAAAGAAACTTAAGAAAATGGAAAAGGCTTATCAGCAGTTGATCTGATATTTCCCGAAAGCCCCGTTATACGGGCAAATGGGCTTGACTTGGCATTGGCTGATCCCTATCATGCGCCTAGATTTTTGGGGCCTTAGCTCAGCTGGGAGAGCGCAACACTGGCAGTGTTGAGGTCAGCGGTTCGATCCCGCTAGGCTCCACCAAAAAATAGAATCCTCCACCTTGGGTGGGGGATTTTTTTTATTCTGTGAAAAGTAGGCAATAGTCTGGAGAGCTATATTGCCGTAAATTTTATGACTGAAATGAAATATTTTCTGCTCTTAGTCTGTGAGCTATTTGATAAAAGACTAAATATCCTTTAAGTTGCGAAAAAAATAATAAAGAGTCACTTTATGTCAGATTTAAGCGCCTGTTCTGATCTTGTTGAGCATGTTTCCTTGCTAAATGAAGCGCAGATTATCGAGCGAATATTTAAACATATTGATAATGGCACCACGGATCTCGGGGATACTGTCTGGCGTGAGCCGGTGGCGCATTATCATACGCAAGAACGATTTGACGCTGAGATAGCACTGTTGCGTAGTTTGCCAGTGCCATTTTGTCCCTCTGCTGCACTGCCTGAGAAGGGTAGCTATATTGCGCGCCAAGCTGCGGGTACACCCCTGCTGGTGGTACGAGGTTTAGACGGCGAAGTGCGTGCATTTATCAATGCCTGTCGGCATCGGGGTATGCAGGTGGCTGAGGGAAGCGGTTGCTCTCGGAGTTTTGTCTGCCCCTATCATGCTTGGTCCTATAATCTTGAAGGGGAACTTAAGGGTATACCCGGAGCTGATGCTTTTCCCGATGTGGATACCAAACAGCATGGTCTAGTTGAGGTGAGTGCAACTGAGAAGGGCGGCATTGTTTATGTGAAACAGAAGGGGCAAATCAACGCGGACAGTATGGAAAACTGTCTTGACTATTTTGCACCGGAACAAAAAATGTTTCAGCATACTGAGCTCACTGATCAGGCAAACTGGAAGTTGCTCACTGAAACATTACTTGAGGGTTACCATATCAAGTCTCTGCACCGAAATACTTTCTATCCCTATGGGCTGGACAATGTCAATTTGGTGGAGACATTTGGTGCCAATTCGCGAGTTATTTTTCCTTTCCGACGTATTGAAAAATTGAGAGATATCGAGCCAAGCAAACGTCGCTTGGATGGAACCGCGACCTCAGTCTATCACTTATTTCCCAATGCCAGTGTCTCGGTGCTGTCAAAACATTCGAGCCTGACTATTATGGAACCCCTTAGTCCCAGTAGCACCAGATTAGTCAGTTATTTTGTGGTTAATCGTCAGACTGATGATATCGAAATTTCCGTCGAGCAAGCACAACGCGATGCTGAGTTTGTGCAGTCCTCCGGGCAAGATGAAGACCGCGAGGCGGCGCGGGCCATTCAGCAGACGGTCACTACTGCGGCCAACACGCATCTCACCTTTGGCTATTTTGAAAAGGCTATCGTTAATTTTCACCAACACCTAGCAAAGCAACTTGATCGCTAAGTTAGCTTGTTTGGCTGGATGCCTGCCGAATAAATTATTTCGCTAGCAGGGCTAGAGAGCCGTCTAGTGTTGTCCACATGTTGTGTTGATTTATTTTGTCATATAAACTGCCAATATAATAAAT
>JASLVT010000220.1 GCA_030741175.1 Porticoccaceae bacterium | reverse complement strand
CAACTGTTTTGATGACTTTATCGCAGCAAAGTCATTTGCTATCCATGTGCTTGCCGAAGATCAGCAACCATTATCCAACCTATTCGCTGTAACTGGCTCAGATCGCTTTGCTGAGCTTGACTGTACCCAGGGGCTAGATGGAGTTCCAATCCTGCCGCACTACAGTAGTTGCTTTCAGTGCACTGTTGAACATCAATATGATGGTGGTGATCATGTCATTATGGTAGGCAGAGTGATTGAGTTACATGACTCAGGACATAAACCATTGCTATTCCATCGCGGCGATTATGCAAAGCTGTAAATCGCAGCTAAGGTAATTGCTTGAGAATCTGTTCTACCGACTGAACATCGGCATATTTAGCATCCAAGTCGAATAGGTTAGCTTTGTGTGCATCTTGATTTCTATCTCCAACCGCCTCTTCGGCAATGACTACTTGAAACTCATGCTGTAGCCCATCCACGGCTGTCGCCCGCACACAACCACTAGTGGTGAGACCTGTAATAACAAGCGAGTCCACTCCCAGAGATTTCAGCTGTTGATCAAGGTCAGTTTTGTGGAATGCACTAGCCCATTGTTTTTCAATTAATGGTTCGGAATCAAGTCGACCTAATTGTGGGTCAACTACCACCCAGGATGACTCCGGTTGCAAAACATTGAGCGCAGGCACTTTTCGACGAAAAACGCCTGCCTGATGCTTATTGTGATAAATCACCGTGGTAAAGAATACCGGTAATGCTCTATGTCTGAAAGCTTGAAGTAGCTCCAAATTAGCCTTCACTACCTCTGGACAATGGGTTCCTAACGGGCATTCTGGATCAGTAAAGCCCCTAATCATGTCGACCACTAACAGAGCCGGACAACTAGCCAATCCGAGCACATTGTTATCTAGGTTTTGTGAGATCATGCCTGAGCCCCGTAGACTAACGAAAACAGCGGACTGCGCTTTTAACAAGAGCAGCCCGCTGCTTATGGTACTAGCTGGACCCTAGAAGCGATAGTTAAAGTCTATGCCATAAGAATCCCGCGCTCCCGGATGAATAAATGATCCACCAAACTCAGGCGCTGGAATCACCTCCTCCAAATAACTCTCGTCAGTGATATTGCGACCCCAGATAGTGACACCCCAATTTTCCGCATCAAAAGCAATGCGGGCATTGAGAGTATCGTAGGAGTCACGCGTGGCCTTGCTCATATCTTGAGTCAAACCTGGACCATTGAACACCTGCCAGATGGTGGGTGTCGCTTCACCTTGTAGGGTATGAAATGCCATCTCGCCAATATGCTGCCAGTCGAGTCGAGCAGTCATCTCAACACCATCAGTAACGGTCATTTCAAACTGCGCGCCCAGATTATACGTACGATCTGGAGCCTGTGGTGCATCATTACCCTCGGATAGCGGGCGATGATCATTACGGATAATCTCACTATCAAGAACGCCTAAACCACCGAATACTGAAAAATTCTCTGTGACCACAGCATTAAAGTCCATTTCAAAACCTCTGATCTCGAGGTCATCAATAGTGGTTACCACTCTCATCAAACCAAACGGTCCGGCGAAAAACTCAAAGAATTGGTTGTCTTCAACATCAGTCTGAAATACCGATGCATTGACACGTAGCCTATTGTCCATAAATTCCATCTTGCTACCCAATTCAAAACTCGTGGATACCTCTTTCTCGTATTCATCACTCACACCTAAATTAGCATCCACTGCCACACCCGGTGCTCCACAAGAAGGGAGGAAACTTGGGCAGGTGTCGCCATACCAGAGATCTAACAAGGCAGCACTACCCACTGAATTGAAGCCTCCGCTGCGGAAACCGACGCCCCAGCTGGCATACACATTAATATCATCCGCCGCATTCCAACTCCAAGTCACTTTCGGCTGAAAATGGCTATAAGTTGCACTTCGACTGGGGATACCATTTGGATTTGCAGTTAACGCAGGATTGATTGGAGCGGTGCCGGCGTTGACACTTAACCCAGAGGCGCCAACATTAGGCACCCGATTAGTTACATCTCGCTCTTCACGATCGTAGCGAGCGGCAAAGGCCAGTTCCATATCTTCATTCAAATCAAATTCAATTTGACCAAAAACGGCCATGACCGAAGTATCAAATTTATCATCGAACATTAAATCAGTCGGGTTGGGACCAGTTGCATCGATATAAGGCTGACGCAAGAAACCATTACCAGTGTCGGCACCATAGGCCACAACTACCTCACGCTCGATATCAGCAACGTAGGCACCGGCAATCCAACTCACTTCTGCATCGTCATCAGAGGTCAAGCGGATTTCCAAACTGGTGTCGGACTGATTTCGCTCTTGATACTGATATCCATCACAGGCGGTGGGTGTGTAAGGCCCATAGATTCCAGTAAAGTCGGGATCTGCCCCACCCGCCGACGGGAACACACCAAAGGGACCAAAAAAGTCACCAAACAGGTCGTCGCGACCAGCGCCACCCATTGAGGTCGGCAGATTATTCAAGGTAGCACGATCGGCCTGACAAGCCGCAGTGACTTCATAGCCATAAAACGTCGCACTGGTACCATCGGATAATAGATATTCCTCGAGGTCGCTATAGCTAAATATCGCACTTATATCGACACCGTCTCGATCCCAATCTGCTTTAACAGAGAATTCCGAGGTCTCTTGCTCATTTTCACCGGGCACATTATTGGAAAAAATAAAATCATGTTCGTTAACATCCGCAAAGAATGTTGGCCCGAAGCCGGCAGCAAAAGCAGGAATAGCAAACACAGCATTGAAGTTAATTGCTCCTCCACTGACCTCGC
>JASLVT010000021.1 GCA_030741175.1 Porticoccaceae bacterium | reverse complement strand
CGAGGCCACTAAAGAGCAACAGTTACGAGTTGAAGTATTGCCTAAACATCTGGATGAAGAAGTGGCGCGCTATATGGTTGGAGGGTTTGGCGGCGTAATTACCAAACTCAGTCAGGCTCAAGCGGACTATATTAACGTGCCGGTAGCCGGACCATTCAAAGGCGAAAGCTACAAGTATTAAGCAACAGTGCGTCACTGCAACGAATGATAAAGGCGTTCGCGGTGACGCCGCTCAGGAAATCACTTTCATGAAGAACAACACCCCCGTAAGTTTCGAGTTTTTTGCGGCTAAAACCCCAGAGGGTCGTGAAAAACTCAAAGTTACCTGTGCTGAATTGGATAAATTCAGCCCTGAATTTTATTCAGTTACCTATGGTGCTGGTGGCTCTACCAGAGACACCACAAAAGATATCGTGCTTGATATTAAAGCCAATGGCTATGAGTCAGCGCCTCACCTCTCCGTCGGTGGCGATACACAGTCGGAAGTTATTGATTTAGTGCAATCCTATAAAGACGCTGGAATCACCAAGCTTGTTGCACTGCGCGGCGATCTGCCCTCAGGCATTGGCGGTACAAAACAGCTAGTTCATGCCAATGAACTGGTTGCATTAATTCGTGAGCACAGTGGTGATCATTTTGAAATCAATGTGGCCGCCTATCCAGAAATTCATCCGGAAGCGGAGAGCTACAGTAAAGATATTTTCTGGCTTGGTGAAAAGTTTAATGCAGGTGCCGATCGCGCTATAACCCAATATTTTTACAATCCAGAAGCCTACTTTAGGTATATCGAGCACTGTGCGCAGGCGGGCATTGATAAACCCATTATTCCTGGGATTATGCCATTGACCAATTACCACAATCTGGTGCGCTTCTCTGATAACTGTGGCGCGGATATCCCCCGCTGGTTGCGCTGGCAACTTAAAGAGCGCAGCGATAACACCGAAGATCTAATCAGCTATGGCACTGAAGTGGTCACCAAACTCTGTGAGGATCTTCTGGCCGGTGGTGCACCTGGATTGCATTTTTATACCATGAATCAATGGCAAATTTCTGATACCTTATGTCGCAATTTGGGCCTTCCTACTGAGGCCGGTTAAATGAGAGCGACCCATGCGTATCCCGCGAATCTATACACCTGAACAGCTAACGGTCGGCGTCTGCATCGATCTTGATGAAGGCGCTGCTCGTCATCTCACCGCGGTGCTGCGCATGACTGCGGGTCAACAACTGATCCTATTTAATGGGCAGGGCGGTGAGTTTGACGCTGAGTTAGTGTCAGCAAAAAAAAGTAAAGCCTCGGTTATGGTCACAGGTTTCACAGACTGTAGTCGAGAATCAGATCTGCAGTTGCATCTAGGTATTGGTATTTCCCGCGGCGAGCGTATGGACTGGGTGATACAAAAAGCGACCGAACTGGGTATCAGTCAGATTACACCCATTTTCAGCGCTCGCTGTGAGGTAAAGCTCAGCGAGGATAGGCTTAAAAAAAGACTCAAACATTGGCAGCAAATCGCCATCAGCGCCTGCGAGCAGTGCCAGCGCAATACTGTGCCAAACATTAATCCTGCCATCAGCCTCGACCGCTGGTTACCAAGCTGTGATGCAGATCTAAAGCTGGTGTTGCATCATCGCACTGAGCAACGCCTGGCTGATATGACCAACAACAATAACAACATTGCGCTTTTAGTGGGTCCCGAAGGAGGCTTGAATAACAATGAGATTGAGCAGGCGCTAGCCAACGGCTTTCAAGCAATGGCCTTAGGTCCCAGAGTGTTGCGCACAGAAACTGCTCCGCTGGCTGCCATCAGCATAATTCAGTCCGTTTGGGGTGATATGGGTTAACCCCATAGCTCAGTCAATGACTAGGGTAACCGGATTGATCAAATTGCTTTGCACAGGATTAGTCCTCGCCAGTCAGTTGAGTCAGGGTGCAGTGTTTGGCGATGGCGATCAATTAAACGGTCCTGAAGATGATCGCACTTCAGCACCAGAGAGCCTGATCGGCGGCGTAGGGACTATATTTTGCGATGGCGCACTTCGTGGAACAGGCACCCAGCTACACATTGATGCCACAGGGCCAGACCAAGCTCACACCATTATCATTACCGCTGCTCATGTGCTGTTTGATGCAAAGTCTGGTGTACCATTTATTGACTGCAGCTATAGGCCGCAAAACAAACGTTTAATGGCCGTACCTTTTAAGCAGATTTCCAACCATAGCTACCAACCTGTGGATGCTGATAAGTTGCGTCAGTCAGAAACAGATATTGTTTTTGTTGCCTTACAACACCGCCTCTATGGCACAGGATTTAAACTGGGCTGGTCTACCGAACCCACTGATTTACTGTTACTTGGCTATAACGACAATACTGAAAATATCGATCTCAGTGGTCCATGCCGATCCTATCAATCACAAACATTTAACCGTGCGGAGTTGCTCTTACATGACTGCGATAGCTCTGCCGGTTCCTCTGGCGGCCCTGTGTTGGCGATTGCCGATAATATCAAAGTGGATCGAGCGGAATATCGCGTTATTGCTGTGCATGGCGGCACATTGACCCGTATCGATCAAGCCGCTCCGGGCGCCAGAGCACAGGCGGAGCAGTGGATAAATCAGGCACGCAAAATCGATAGCATCGTGCTTGATCGACTCATGAACTTCCTTGCATATCTGCGAAAGGATTCTGCAAATTAAATTCAACAGGATGAGCAAAGCCGGGAATATCGATGCCTTGCTGAGTCAGACTAACCTCAGCCTCATTAATTAATGATTCACCGAAGCGATAGATAACATCTAACTCCGCGCTATCGGCCCTGTCGGCATAGGCGGTAGCATTAGCTCTGGTTTGCTCGCGTCGAGTGGCATAGTCCGCATAACTGTCCGCGTGACGAATAGATAACATTGACTGCACCTGATCAGGTGACAACACCACTGCCGTAGCATTGTTGCCCCCAAAGCCTTTGGAATTTATAAACGCTACCTGCATTTTGCGATCACTGATATCCATATCATCCAAAGCAAAATGAGCTCGTTGCTGATGAACATCAGGGGCGATCTCAGTGATTGTTTTGATTCCGGGAATAACGTCGTATTTAAAGGTTCCTAACGCAGACACCAATTGATCACCACTGGCCGTGGATAGGGAATGGCCAACAAAGGCTTTAGCTGCGGTGACCGGCCAATCATTGATTTCAAAAGCCTCGGCGACACGGTCAATTAATTCGGACTCGGTGGTGCGATTAGCTGGCGTACTGGAGCCATGGGCATGAATAAAACTGTGCTTTTGCACCGTTTCTTTACCCACAATGCTAATTGCCGCTGCCACCGCCTTGGCAAACGAAATATAGTTACCCACACCAGGCGCTGAAATAGATTTTTTAACGCCATCGGCATTGATAAATACCTCCGGTACAGCACCGTGGATATCCGCACCCAATTCAACCGCCAGCGCATCATCCATAAGAACCAGATATTGCGTCGCCTCTGATAATATAAAACCGCAGTTATGGCCAAATGGCCGGCTGGCACGACGCCAGTCTGGCTGGTCTGATCCATCTAGCTTGCACAGATTCTCATCGCTGGCGAGGGCACTCATATTGGCAAACCCCTCTGAGATCTCGGGAACCAGTGCGGCCTCAGCATTACCCACGATCGCCACACGGCGATGGCCACTGCGTATATCTCGCACGGCGGCTTGCAGTACATAGAGAAACGTCGCACAGGCGCCTGTTATAGCCTCTGTGTGGCCAACACTGCCCAGAACATAGGCATTGATAAAGTCTGCTGGCATGGTATTGAGACCTAGAGGCATTTGCTTGGCGGTGGTGCGCACACCTTTTTGGCGCCCCTGTAACAGACCGCCAAACCCCTCTTCGCTCATCTGACCCAAAGCGCTTGAGGAGTAAACACCCACTTGATCTGGATTAACAGATGCGGCGACAGTCTGCCAATCAATGCCCATGGAATGGATTGCATCACTGCTACCCAGTAGCGCCATTTGCAAACTTTTTGGATGGAAACGGCTGTTGTAGTGATTCGCCGGATCAAAACCACGCGGCAATTGTCCGGCGGCTTTAGACGCTAACTCATAGTAAGACTCAATCAAATAATCACTCACTGCCGAGGCAGTCACCTCTACTGTGCCATCATCTAAATCACGGATTTGCCAATCGTCGGGACAGTTACGCGGCAAATCACGTTTAATCATGGTGAAGACAATTTTTTCACCCTCTTCATGAGCGAAGCTAATCTTTTTATTTCCGGGCACCGCCGAAGGATCAAAGCTCTCTATTTTGCGCACCAGAGTCCCCTCTAGAACCGCTGCCCTGTATTGAGACTCTGCCTGCGCGATGCTTAAACCATTACCCTGAGAGTCAATGTAGCTATCACCCTGCTTTTTTAGGTAGCCCATCAAACAGGCTAATCCAACAATGGTTTTGGTCTGCTCAGCCGCCGGTAGCGACTCCAGCACCATACGTCGAAACCCTTGATGGGAAGAACTTCGGCCCGCGGCGTTGTAACCGCCAAAACCGACAATGACTGGAAGAGAGTGACTCATGTAATGTCCTAGAAGCTATGCAAAATGAATAAATAGTGTAGGCGCGATTTTAGGACTTTTAATTAGTATTACAGCCATATATATTAGTTATTTAGCCAAATTCTGCTATATTGCACCGATTATGGCCTTTCACCTGACTCTTTTACTCTGTGACAATATGCTGGTTTCCGGCAGCACATTAGCCGCTGAAATATTTAAATTCGCCGAGGCCATGGGTCGCTCCTCACAACATCCGGTGCGCGATGTGATTATTCAACGTATCACCCCCGATGGTCTGCCTGTAACCACTTCAGCAGGCTTTGAGTTACAGCCAACCCATCGCCTAGGTGAAGAATGTCACAGCGATTTGATCCATATACCTGCTCTTTGGCGCAATCCACGTCCCGCCGTTAAAAAATATCGCGACTACATTCCCTGGCTTCAAGAGCAACATAAAAATAATATCAATATGACTGCCGTAGGTACTGGTGTCTGTTTCCTCGCTGAGGCTGGATTGCTCGATGACAAACCAACCACAACCCATTGGCACTATTTTGACCAACTACAAAAGGCGTATCCCCGTGTGCAACTTGAGCGCCAGCATTTCACTACCAAAGCGGGCAATATTTACTGCGCCGCCAGTGTTAATGCGATGGCAGAGTTGATTGTCTATCAGGTCGAACGAATCTTTGGTCAAGTTATTGCCAAACAGGCCCAGCGTAATTTCTTCCATGAGATTCGCAATATCGCTGAGCCCCTCAGCTTGGGCAATGAGCTGGCATCTAGGCATGCTGATGAATCAATTGCTCAGGCACAAATATGGATTCAGGATAATTTAAGCAAACCTCTGCTGATAGCTGATATCGCCAAACAGTTCGGCATGACAGAGCGGACGTTTCACCGCCGCTTTAAACGGGCGGTAGGAACCAGACCCAGTGATTATCTGACAGAAATAAGAATGGTCTTCGCCTGTGATCTTTTAAAGAACACTGATCTGTCGATTCTAGAAATAGCCAACTATAGTGGATACCCTGAGTCCAGTTGGTTTTCATCGAGATTTAAGCAGTGGTCAGGTAACTCGCCAAAAGACTATCGCAACACCGTCAGAGCTAAATTATTTAACTAGAATAGAGATGCTGCGATAGGCTCGCGTATTAGATAATACGCACTCGCACTACGCCCTCTACCGCAGCGATAGCCGCCTCTATACTCGGGCTGAGATCACCCTCAACATCGATAATGTTGTAAGCAATCTCGCCTCGACTTTTATTGACCATGTCCACCACATTGAGCTCGGCATCTGCCAGTACCGAAAGCACGCTACCCAATACCTTGGGCACATTGTTGTTGGTAAAGGTAATGCGAGACCCACCATTGCGGGCCATTTTTGTCGGGGGATAGTTTACCGAGTTGCGGATATTGCCGTTTTCAAGGTAGTCCATCAATTGATCGGCGGCCATAACAGCACAATTTTCCTCGGCCTCCTCAGTGCTGGCGCCTATATGCGGCATAAGCAGGACATCAGTGCGGCCCAATAATGCTGGCGCGGGGAAATCACTGATGTAACCGGCGATTGTGCCCTGATCCAATGCGGCGACCATATCATCAGTGCTGACAATTTCCTCTCGAGCAAAGTTTAGTATTTTGGCACTGCTTTTCATCAGCGCTAAGGTATCTTTATTAATAAGATGCCTGGTTGCTGGGATCGCTGGCACATGCAAGGTAATAAAATCCGCTCGACCTAATAGTGCCTCCAAGCTGTCCATGCGCTCAACCCGACTGGAGAGTTGCCAAGCCGCCTCAACAGAAATGGCTGGATCATAGCCGATCACCTCCATGCCTAAATCAAGCGCCAAATTAGCAATAATCGAACCAATGGCGCCCAAGCCAACTACGCCTAATGTTTTTCCAGTAATTTCCGAGCCAGCAAAGCGCTTCTTCTCTTTTTCTAGCAGCTTGCCCATCTCGCCAGAATCGTCCATATGGCTGAGCTCTTGTACATAATTCATACCGCCATAAATATCGCGAGACCCCAACAGCAGTCCGGCAACAATCAACTCTTTTACCGCATTGGCATTGGCACCTGGCGTGTTAAACACCACAATCCCTTGCTCGGTATAACTATCGGTAGGAATATTATTGGTACCGGCACCGGCTCTGGCCACCGCTAATACCGAATCAGGCAACACTTCGTTATGCAGTTTCTGACTGCGCAGGAGTACTCCCTCGGGTAATTCAGACTCACTGGAAACACTGTAGTTATCTGCACTGAATCGGCTTAGACCTTTTGAGGAAATAGCGTTGTAAGTTCGGATGTTAAACATAAATTTTCTCAGTTATTTCAATAATGGCGTACGTTTACATTACTGGTTTACTTGTTCATAGGCCCAGTCAAGCCAGGGAATCAGTGCTTCGACATCAGCTTGTTCAACTGTGGCACCGCACCAAATTCGCAGCCCCGCAGGCGCGTCGCGATAGGCACCAATATCATAAGCAACAGCTTCGGCATCGAGTAATTTGACGATCTGTTTTACCTTATCGGCATCCAAGTCTAGGCTGAGACAGACACTGGTATTGGATAGCTGGTCATCCTCACGTGCTAAAAAATGCGCCCAGGGTCGCGTAGCGACAAAGTCTTTTAGCACTTTTAAGTTAGCTTCCGATTTGGCGATCGCCGCGGGCAGTCCACCGATAGATCGAATCCAATCTAGTGCGTCCAAATAATCTGCAACACAAAGCATCGAGGGAGTATTGATCGTTTCACCACGGAAAATACCCTCAATTAATTTGCCCCCCTTGGTCATACGAAAGATTTTTGGCAGGGGCCAAGGTGGCGTATAGCTTTCGAGACGTTCTACCGCGCGCGGGCTAAGAATAAGCATGCCATGTGCCCCTTCTCCACCCAGCACTTTCTGCCAACTATAGGTAACCACATCTAGTTTTTCCCAAGGCATGTCCATCGCAAAGACCGCCGACGTGGCATCACAGATCGTTAACCCTGTGCGCTCATCACTAATCCAATCGGCATTGGGAACTTTGACTCCCGCCGTGGTGCCATTCCAAGTGAAAATACAATCATGATCTGGGTTGGCTTGGGTCATATCTGGCAATAGGCCATAGTCAGCCGTGTAGCTATTGAGTTGATCCAATTTGAGCTGTTTCGTGGCATCTGTAAGCCAACCGGCGCCAAATGATTCCCAAGCGAATATGTCCACTGGTCGTGCACCTAGCACCGACCACATAATCATTTCCACAGCACCTGTATCAGACGCGGGGACTACACCAACCCGGTAACCTTCGGGTAATCCCAAAATATCGGCAGTTTCAACACAGGCACGACCCAGAGCAGTCTTACCAATCGCGGATCTATGTGAACGACCCAGAGTGGAGATATCTAGGTTAGCAATATCATAACCCGGTCGCTTGGAGCATGGACCAGAGGAGAAGTTTGGATTCTTCGGCTTAACTGTTGGCTTCATGATGGCATTTAGTCTAGATGGATAAAAAAGCTACAAAAAAAGGGGCTACATAGTACCTATAGGTCGCTTTTAGATAAAGTACTTTCCTCTATATAGTCATTATCTAACAGCTGATTGGAATGTTGATGACAAAAAAATACGCTGTTAAAACAGCGTATTTCTGCGCCATGTTGACTGAAGACTATTTAGCTCGGGCGGCACGCTCCTTGTCTATAAGGAATTCCGCAACTTTTAACATTCCGTTAAAACCACCGGCGTTGCGGGTGCTTACGCGGTATTTACCGTTCACGATCACTTCTGGAGTGCCCTGAACGCGATAACCACGCACCCTCGATTTGGCTTGATTGACAAGGCTATTGATGCCAAACGAATTATAGACTTGGCTAAACTTTGCTTTATCGACACCCTGAGCAACAAAGATGGCCGCAATATCCTGCTCCGTACGAACAGATTTTCTCTGCACATGAATGGCTTCGAAAATTGGAATATGCACCTTATCCAAAACCTTGAGCGCTTTAGCACTAAAGTAAGCGCGAGCATAAGGCTCTAGTGCCGGTTGCCATACTGCTGGGGTACGCTGAAAATCCACATCGGCAGCCAGTGTTTCGGACCAAGGGTGAATAACAGATTCAAAGTTATAGCAATGACTACAGGTATATGAAAATACTTCATTGACCTCAATCTTATTGGGGTCTGCCGTTCTGATACTCTGCGGCAAAACCTCATAATGCACACCAGCCTGATATTGATCACCCTGCGCCTGACACATAGCCATTGGGAAGATCATGGCAAGAAAAATTAAGCGTTTCATCCAGTTCGTCATCGGTAATGCCCCATCGCTACACAGCTACTCGTAGCGGCAATAAATTAATTTAAACCTGAAATATAATTTGCTACTGCCTTGATTTCTTTATCGCTAAGGTTGGCAGCAACGCCTTGCATAATCTTAGCATTTTCACCACCAGCGCGTTCACCGCGACGGTAGGCCAAAAGTTGTTTTTCGATATAGTCAGCGTGCTGACCACCCAAGGCAGGGTAGCCGGCAGGGTTATTGCCATTACCTGAAGGAGAATGACAACCTGTACAGGCAGCAACACCAGTTTTCATATTGCCACCACGATAAACTTTCTCGCCAAAATAAAGCGCTTCATCAGGATCGCTAATACCCACTAGCGAAATATCTTTGGCACCGGATATCTGTCGCGTTTGGCTGTCATAGTAGGCGGCCATATCCTGCAAATCTTGATCGGAGGAGGCATCTAGCATACCAGTCATCTCAACAATCACACGCTCACCGGACTTTACTTGCCGTAACTGAGCAGTAATATATTTTTCACCCAGCCCAGCGAGCTTGGGAAATGCAGCGACCATACTATTGCCATCATTGCCATGGCAGGCTGTACACATAGCGACCTTAGATTCACCAGCCGCAGCATCGCCCGCAGCCAATGACTGATTCGCTGTCAATGTCAGCAATAAACAAATAATACTTAAAAAGCTTTTTTTCATGGTTAATCAACTCTCGCAATCCGCTAGAATAGTCGCCGGTGTATACGCACGACCATTGAACATTAGCTCTGTTGGCTAAGGCGCGCGCATTATATACCAATTAACTGGATTTCTTACAGCTACTTGGCAGCTCTTTTATGGATTCATTTGCAATCAACTATCAGATCGCTGAATTTTTGACTAGCGCTCCAACCATTAAGGAGTGTCCTGTCGACACCGGCAGTGAAGTTGCGTTCGCTGGACGCTCAAATGCGG
The DNA here is from genome assembly GCA_030741175.1 of Porticoccaceae bacterium. Taxonomy (GTDB): domain Bacteria; phylum Pseudomonadota; class Gammaproteobacteria; order Pseudomonadales; family Porticoccaceae; genus HTCC2207. Next base: position 1,823 of record JASLVT010000021.1, on the reverse strand, counting down.
GCAAATCGAGCGCCATCAATGCCCTTACCCGAAAAAGAGGGCTAGCTCGCACTAGTAAAACACCGGGGCGTACTCAGCTTATTAATTTCTTTCAATTAACTGAAAACAAACGTCTGGTTGATCTACCTGGATATGGTTATGCCAAGGTGCCGAGGGCCATGAAAGCAGAGTGGGATCGACACTTGGCGAATTATCTACAGATGCGAGAGAGCTTGGCTGGTCTTATCTTGCTGATGGATATTCGTCACCCTTTGCAGGACTACGACCAACAAATGCTCAACTGGGCTGCTCAAGCGAGTTTACCTGTTCATATCTTGTTGACCAAAGCCGACAAAATCAAAAGAGGACCAGCGGAAAATGCAAGATTAAGGGTTGAAACACTATTAAGGGATATGGATCCAGGTTGCACCCTATTATCTGTGCAAACATTTTCTGCACTTAAAAAGCAGGGTTTGTCAGCATTAGAGCAACAGCTCAATCATTGGTTGAATGCTGATCTAGCAGATACCTAAGTCTAAATCATCAGTATTATCTGACGATACTGCCTGACACACTACCTGACTAAAATGCCAAGGTCACAAAAAACCCCCGATCCAACCTGGATCGGGGGTTACTTTGCTACTCGGAGAGTATTACTTACTATACACACATCTAATCGGGGGAGAATATGATGTCACTTCGTTGTACCCCTCTTTAGACACAGCTTTTACAACAAGTTCCCGAAAAATTTAAAAAATTCGAAAAATTTTTGATTGTGGCAATTTTTAACGCTAAAACGCGCCATTATTGTCTGCTCTTGGAGTTAATGCGCTTCATCCCAGTTGTCACCAACGCCGACATCAACCACTAATGGTACCAATAAGCTAGTAGCATTCTCCATCAGGCTGGTCAGGCCTTGCTGGACAATATCCATCTCGGCACTGGGTACTTCAAGGACTAGTTCGTCATGTACTTGCATAATCATACGGCTTTCCAGTTTGGCACTTTGTAACCAATCATCAACCTGTATCATGGCCAATTTAATAATATCGGCAGCGGTACCCTGCATGGGCGCATTAATAGCTGTTCGCTCAGCGGCCTGGCGACGCATACCGTTGCGTGAATTTATCTCAGGAAGGTATAACCGGCGTCCAAAGACCGTTTCCACATAGCCCTGTTCTGCCGCGGTGTGGCGAATATTATTCATATAGTTTTGTACACCGGGGTAACGCTCAAAATAGAGTTCAATATATTCTGCCGCCTGCTTGCGGCCAATATTTAATTGCCTTGCCAAGCCAAAGGCGGACATACCATAAATGAGTCCGAAGTTAATTGCCTTGGCGTTGCGTCGCATATCAGCTGTAACCTGCTCTTTGGTTACTGCAAATACCTCTGAGGCTGTGGCGCGATGAATATCCTCACCGGCCGCAAATGCTGACAATAGGCTGGGATCCTCAGAGAGATGCGCCATAATCCGCAATTCAATTTGTGAATAGTCTGCAGCCACTATATGGCTATTTTGCGAGGCGATAAATGCTTGACGTACACGACGACCCTCAGAGGTGCGCACAGGAATATTCTGTAGATTGGGATCCGAGGATGATAGTCGGCCCGTGGCCGTACCCGCTTGATGATAAGAAGTATGAATCCGTTTGGTCGACGGATTTATCATGGTTGGCAACTTGTCGGTGTAAGTTGACTTCAGCTTGGCCAAGCCACGGTGTTCTAGCAGTACTTTTGGCAATGGGTAGTCAAGGGCCAGCTCCTGCAATACCTCTTCCTTGGTAGAGGGAGCGCCTTTTGCGGTTTTCTTCAGCACCGGAAGTTCAAGCTTTTCGAATAGG
>JASLVT010000219.1 GCA_030741175.1 Porticoccaceae bacterium | reverse complement strand
GATCACCACTTCCACTATGGCTATTTTGTGCGCGCGGCCGCTGAGATCTGTCGCGTCGATCTCGACTGGTGTGGTGAAGATCAGTATGGGCCCATGATTGAGCTATTGATTCGTGATTATGCCGCAGATAAGGACGACCCATTATTCCCCCATATGCGCAACTTTGACCCGGCCAATGGCTTCTCTTGGGCCGATGGTCAAGTTAACTTTATGCGTGGCAATAATAATGAGTCCACCTCTGAGGCGGCCACAGCCTATGGCGCTATTATTCTCTATGGATTGGCCACGGGAAATACTGAGTTAACGGAGCGCGGCATGTATCTGCATGCTTCGACCGGCGCTGCCTACTGGGAGTATTGGAATAATATTGATGGCTACAACAATGTGAGCGCCGAAGCTGACAACTTCTTCCCGGGTTATGAGCACTTAACTACATCAATTATTTGGGGTGATGGGGTTGATTTTGCCACCTGGTTTAGCGGTGCCTATGCGCATATTTTGGGTATTCAAGGTCTTCCATCTAGTCCTTTGATTTTCCATGTAGCTATACACCCAGAGTATATGGAGGACTATGTAGCGCTCGGATTAAGTGAGTCCTCCAATAATAAACCCTCTGGTTTAATTGAAGATCAATGGCGCGATCTGTGGTGGAACCTATGGGCGATGACTGATGCAGATGCAGCTGTCGCTGATTACAACAGTGTATCGAGTTATCAGCCAGAGCAGGGTGAAAGCAAGGCGCATACCTATCATTGGCTCCATACCTTTAAGGCACTGGGTCAGTTACAGACGGGCACCGGTGACTTGACGGCGAACCACCCTGCGGCACTGGCCTTTGATAAAGACGGTGTTAGAAGTTACGTGGTGTACAACTTCACTGATCAGACGATCAATGTCAGTTACAGCGATGGCAAAACTGTCAGCGCCACACCTGGATTTACGGTGACGCAATAGTAACTGACGAGCTTAGGCTTTAGCGCTGGGGCGGCTACTCACTTGGTCGTACCAGCGCTGAAGATTGCTGTAGTCTTCAGGAATACGCTTTTTAACCCATTTGGCAAAGTCGACCACACAGAGCGCAGAGATATCGGCGATAGAATAGTAATCACCGACAATATACTGACTGTTGGCCAAATGCGCCTCTAAATCGCTAAATAAATTATCCAGGCGTTGCTGACCCCTCTCCGCTAACTCAGGGATCTGACTGTAGTTATGGGGCCCGGGCATGGCTCTATTTTTAAACCCCGGTGTGGCATTGCGAAACGCTTCAGCACCGGCGGCAAAACCATTCATCTGTAGCTGCTGGTTAGAGGACTCCACCACGGCCCGTTCAACTGGCGTGCGGCCCAGTAGCGGGTTATCTGGGTAGATCTCCTCAAGATAACGGCAAATAGCACTGATCTGACTGATGCTGGTGCCATCCTCTAATACCAATAAGGGCACTTCGCACAGCGGATTAATGGCTTTAAATTCCTCAGAAAACTGCTCGCCATTAGCGAGATCAATTTGCACTGTATCAATCTCAATGCCTTTTTCCGCCATAAAAATGCGTACCCGGCGCGGGCTTGGGGCTGTGGTGCAATCATAGAATTTCATCTTGTTGCCTCTTATTATATTAATGGGTTGCTCGACTGGGTAACTTCAATAAGTTGAGCCGCTGTTCAATACTATCGGCAATGCCCGCGGCATCCAAGCCAACGGCACTGAGTTGTTCGCCATGGGCGCCATGGTCGACAAAATGATCTGGCAAGCCGAGATGTAGCACCGGCATCACCAGCGCTTGCTCGGCTAAAAATTCACTGACAGCGGCACCGGCACCACCGGCAACGCTATTTTCTTCCACAGTGACCAGCAACTGATGATCAGCGGCCAATTGGCGAATTAAGTCCTCATCGATGGGTTTGACGAAGCGCATATCTGCCACTGATGCATTGAGCTGCTCAGCCGCCGCCATAGCTGAGGCCAAGGTGGTACCAAAATTTAAAATCGCCACTTGAGCGCCGGTGCGGCGCATAACGCCCTTACCAATTGGCAGTGCGGTCATGGTTTTTTCGATCGCCATACCGGGACCAGTGCCGCGGGGGTAACGCACCGTAGCGGGACCCTGATGAATAAAGCCGCTGTACAGTAACTGACGAGTTTCATTTTCGTCGGAGGGGGTCATCACCAACATATTGGGAATGCAACGCAGGTAACTAATATCATAGGCACCGGCGTGAGTGGCGCCATCTTCACCGACTAATCCAGCGCGATCCAGCGCAAAAAGCACATCCAGATTTTGCAGAGCCACATCATGGATCAACTGGTCGTAGCCGCGCTGTAAAAATGTTGAATAAATAGCCACCACGGGCTTGGTACCCTCACAGGCCATGCCTGCCGCCAGCGTCACCGCATGTTGTTCGGCAATAGCCACATCCTCAAAGCGCTCGGGAAAGCGCTCGGCAAAATCATTCATGCCCGAGCCCTCACACATTGCCGGCGTAATCGCCACCAAGCGCGGGTCTTTTTCCGCCATATCGCAGAGCCAATCGCCAAAAACCTTCTGGTATTTCGGCTTTGCCGGCTTCACCACAGCGGTCTTGGCCACCGCAGTTTGTAGCGGTGGGCTGGGCTCAATTTTATTTAAAGCATGATAGCCGACCGGGTCATTTTCGGCTGGCTCAAAGCCTTTGCCCTTTTGCGTAATAATATGTAGCAATACGGGGCCATCAAAATCTTTAATCTTATCATCGTTTATTGTTTCAATTTTTGGATGTTTAGATTTTCCAGTTGAAAAAATTGATACCATGTCATTGGTGCTTGTGTCACTA
>JASLVT010000218.1 GCA_030741175.1 Porticoccaceae bacterium | reverse complement strand
AGGCTGGAATAATTTAATCTTCAAGCACAATTTTTAGAGCATAAAAAAACCTAGCACTGGCCTTCAGTGCTAGGTTTTTTTTAAGGGTATTTAACCCCAGATCACATGTTCTCGATCATCGCATCGCCAAATTCAGAGCAGGACATTAAAGTGGCGCCTTCCATTAAGCGCTCAAAATCATAGGTCACTTTTTTCTCCGATATAGCCCCTTCGATACCTTTAACCACTAAATCAGCAGCCTCACCCCAGCCAATATGACGTAGCATCATTTCTGCAGAGAGTATTAGCGATCCAGGGTTTACCTTATCTTGGCCAGCATATTTGGGCGCCGTACCATGTGTAGCCTCAAAAATAGCGACATCGTCAGAAAGGTTAGCCCCAGGTGCGATACCAATACCGCCTACCTGAGCAGCCAGTGCATCAGAGATGTAGTCCCCATTGAGATTTAATGTGGCTATAACAGAGTACTCGTCTGGACGAAGGATGATCTGCTGTAGCATGGCATCGGCAATGACATCTTTGATAATAATATCTTCACCCGTATTAGGGTTTTTGACTACATGCCAAGGGCCACCATCGAGTGGTTCGGCGCCAAACTGCTCTACAGCAGCTTCGTAGCCCCAGTCACAGAAGGCACCCTCAGTGAACTTCATGATGTTACCTTTATGAACCAATGTAACACTGGGTTTATTTTGATCGATTGCATACTGAATCGCTTTGCTCACTAGTCGCTTAGTGCCTTGCTCAGACACAGGCTTAACGCCAATTCCGCAATTCTCATCAAAGCGAATTTTGGTTACGCTCATTTCCTCTTGCAAAAACTTAATAACCTTACCGGCTTCCTCTGTGCCTGCACGCCATTCGATACCTGCGTAAATATCTTCCGAATTTTCTCGGAATATACACATGTCGACTTTATTGGGTTCTTTCACTGGTGATGGCACACCCTCAAACCAGCGCACTGGACGTTGGCAGACAAACAGATCCAGCTCTTGACGCAACGCGACATTGAGAGATCTAAAGCCTCCGCCCACAGGTGTTGTTAAAGGACCCTTGATGGATACGGCATAGTCTTTGACCGCCTCTAGAGTCTCAGCGGGGAACCAGTCCCCTTCATACAATTCTGCTGCTTTTTCACCGCAGTAGACTTCCATCCAAGAAATCTGCTTACTGCCGTCGTAAGCCTTAGCGACAGCTGCGTCAATTACTTTGACCATAACTGGCGTGATGTCGACACCGATCCCATCACCTTCAATAAAAGGAATAATTGGATTGTTCGGTACGTTTAGTGATAAGTCAGCATTAACTGTAATTTTCTCACCAGATTGAGGAATCTGGATATGTTGGTATCCCATTGTGATCTCCGAGAACGGTTGCGAATGTTATTTTGTAAAAAATTTACTAGAAGACGGCATTTTAGCATGATTTTGTGAGTTTTTTGTAACCCTGTTTCATTTACAATGGGTATAAATGGAGAAAATAATGGTATCCAAGCTGATTCTGTTTAATAAACCTTATCGGGTGCTCAGCCAGTTTACCGATAATTCTGGTAAATCAACGCTCGCTGATTACATCGATGTCAGATCGGTTTATCCGGCCGGTCGTCTGGACTTTGATTCTGAAGGCTTGTTGTTGCTAACCGACGATGGACAGCTTCAGGCTCAAATCAGTCATCCCAAACACAAGTTGAGTAAAACCTATTGGGTACAGGTGGAAGGTACGGCAACACTGCGGCACTGTGAGGCTCTGTGCTCCGGAGTAATGCTCAAAGATGGACTAGCCTCAGCTATTTCCTGTCAATTGATTCCGGAACCGACGATATGGTCTCGTAATCCTCCAATTAGGGTGCGTAAGTCCGTTCCCGATAGCTGGCTTGAGATAGTGATCGCAGAGGGACGTAATCGACAGGTGCGCAGAATGACCGCGGCGGTCGAATTGCCCTGCTTGCGCTTGATAAGACCCCAAATAGGACAATGGTCAATCGGCAGCCTGCAACCTGGGGAGTATCGCCTGATTGAACTATCGGGCACACAGTCTTTTCAGCCTAAATACCGATCATAAGAGTTAGCCTATGCCTGATAAAATACATCTCACTGTCGCCACTGTTGTTGAAAAAGATGGTCGCTTCCTAATGGTTGAGGAGACCAAGTTTGGTAATCAAGTAATAAATCAACCGGCCGGACATGTCGAGCCTGGCGAAGATATTGTGCAAGCCGCCGTTCGTGAAACATTGGAAGAGACCGGCTGGGAGGTGCTCATAACTGGGTTTCTTGGTATTTCCACCTATTACGCAAGCCAGAATGGAGTGACTTATTATCGAATGACATTTGTCGCTGAGGCTAAAGCTCATCATCGAGATTATATTCTTGACACCGATATAGATAATGTTCTGTGGATGTCTTTTGATGAGATCGTGGCGGCAGAAGATCGGCTTCGCAGTGAAATGGTGCTGAGCTGTATAAAAGATTACCGCGCTAACCATATTTTTCCTTTGGAAATATTCCGCAACAAATTATAGTAGGCCCCCTCGAAGTTCGATGGCGTAAAACACAGGTATGAGTTCATCAAAGAAAGTCATTGTGGGGATGTCTGGCGGCGTAGACTCCTCTGTAGCAGCACTATTACTGATTCAACAGGGATATCAGGTCGAAGGGCTGTTTATGAAAAACTGGGATGAAGATGATGGTTCCGAATACTGCACAGCCAAGGCCGATCTAGCCGATGCTCAGCAAGTGTGTAACACATTGAATATAAAGCTCCACACAGCTAACTTTGCCGCGGATTATTGGGACAATGTGTTTGAGTTTTTTCTAGCGGAATACCGCGCTGGCCGCACTCCAAATCCCGATATCTTGTGCAACCGTGAGATTA
>JASLVT010000217.1 GCA_030741175.1 Porticoccaceae bacterium | reverse complement strand
ATGTCACCAACATAGCTATCGCTGTTGGCTGAAATGGTGCCCACCTGAGCAATCTCTTTGCTGTCGGCACAGGGCTTAGCGATAGCAGCAATTTCTGCGGTTGCAGCAATCACAGCCTTATCAATACCTCGCTTAAGATCCATAGGATTCATTCCAGCGGCAACAGATTTGAGGCCTTCGCTCACAATTGACTGAGCCAGAACTGTCGCAGTAGTAGTGCCGTCACCAGCGTCATCCGAGGCTTTGGACGCCACTTCTTTAACCATCTGAGCACCCATATTTTCAAACTTATCTTTTAATTCAATTTCTTTAGCAACTGATACACCATCTTTAGTTACAGTTGGCGCACCAAAAGATTTATCTAGCACAACGTTACGGCCTTTGGGGCCCAGCGTCACCTTAACGGCATTAGCTAGTATGTTTACGCCCTCTAGCATTCCCTGGCGAGCGCTGTCGCCAAACTTCACTTCTTTACCTGCCATGATTCTTTCCTTCCAAATTCAGTTATAAAAATTCACTTTATAGTTGGCCTAAGATTAGACTAGAGCTTAGGCTTCAACTACAGCCTTAATATCGCTCTCGCTGAGGATAATGAGTTCTTCGCCATCAACATCAATTTTGTCATTGCCGGCGTACTGACCAAACACAACAATATCACCAACTTGCACATCGATGGGACGGACTTCGCCGTTATCCAAAATGCGGCCACTGCCCACAGCAACCACCTCACCCTGATTGGGCTTTTCTTGAGCCGAGCCTGGCAGCAAGATACCGCCAGCCGTTGTCTGCTCTTCTTCCTCGCGACGCACGATCACGCGATCGTGTAAAGGGCGAATTTTCATGTTTTTATCTCCAGTTAATAATCTATTTGCAAATTCCCATAGTTTCTTGCGCGACTACTCCACTTCGCAATTGGTTGAGATATGGAGACTGCACCGCTCTTTTTCAAGGGCTTGCATTTATTTTTATATAAAATAATCTTCTTTAATGCTTAGGGCCGTCAATATCACCCCGGTTATCCCAAGACTCACCATCGATAGTGGTACCGGTCCTAGTTGCTCCATCGTCAGTGCGGTATCGATGCTTAGGGTCATGCAGGTTAGTGATCAATAATTTACTGAGCAACAGCTGGCCCAATAGTGCCCTGCTCGGCGGAAATAAACCGGCAAATCCAATCGCGTCTGTGACAAACCCTGGTGTCAGCAATAGCGCCCCCGAAACAGCTAGGATAATGCCCTCTGCAATCTCTTGCGCTGGCAACTGTCCCTCCTCTAATTTGCGACGACCACGCCATAAAGTGGCAAATCCCTGCTGTCGCAGAAGCTGTACGCCAATTACCGCAGTGAGCAATACCAGGCTAATCGTATACAGTGGCCCTATTTCAGCACCCACTTGAATCAGTAACCACATCTCAATGATGGGCATAACGACAAATAACAGTAATAGCGCACGCATAGATGTTCTCCTTGAGCCTTGAAGATATATAGGGTTTATTTTTGCTATTTCAACAGCCGCATTATTAGCGTAGGCTTCGATCATGGGTAATCGTTCTGTCGAGTTGAGAATATACACTGCAGTGGCGACCATACCTAGTGGTCGTGTGGCAACTTACGGGCAAATTGGTATGCTAGCGGGACTGCCAAGATCTGGGCGCTTAGTGGGGCGCACGCTTAAAAATTTGCCCAACGACAGCAATCTGCCCTGGCACAGAGTAATTAATGCTTCAGGTAGAATAAGCCTGCCGCTTGATAGCGAAGGCTTTAAACGTCAAAAGGCCCGATTGCAGGAAGAGGGGTTAATCGTTAAGGGTAACCGGATTAGTCTCGCGCAATATCAGTGGCAGCCCTAATCAGATATTGTTACCTTAGCCTCTGCCTGTTACGTTAGCCTCACCTAAACAGACAAGATAGTATCTGACTAAAGAGATAGTTCATGAGTTCAACTAGCATCAAACAAGCTCTACTCAATCGACGCATGTTGATCTGTATCTTTACCGGTTTTGCTTCTGGGTTGCCCCTCTACGTTTTAATATCGCTGGTACCTGCCTGGCTGCGCAGCGAGGGTGTGGGGCTTAAAGAAATTGGCTTCTTCGCTCTTATCGGCCTGCCCTATGCGTGGAAGTTTCTCTGGTCACCGCTACTCGATCGCTATTCATTGTCCCTGTTCAGTTACCGTCCTGGGCTACGCCGCAGTTGGATGCTAATCACACAGTTAGCTCTGCTACTCAGTATTGCTGGATTGGGACTATTTAACCCTGTTACACAGATTTGGACTGTCGCCTATGTATGCTTATTTATTGCTTTTTTAAGTGCTACACAGGATATTGTGCTAGACGCCTACAGACGTCAGATACTGCCAGATGCTGAGCTGGGACTTGGAAATTCGATACATGTTAATGCCTACCGCATCGCTGGCTTGATCCCCGGCTCACTGGCTCTTATTTTGGCCGATAATCTACCTTGGCAGACAGTCTTTATCATCACCGCCACCTTTATGATAGCGGGCGTCGCTCTCACAGCAACTATTGAGGAGCCAGCGACGACAGAACAGCATCCTCATGATCTCGAATCCGCGGTAGTTCAGCCCTTTAAGGAATTCTTTACACGCCAAGGTGTACAGCAAGCCTGTCTGATACTAGCATTTATGTTGTTCTACAAGCTTGGTGATAGTATGGCCACTGCCTTAGCCACACCCTTTTATTTAGATATGGGCTTCAGCAAAACCGAAATCGCCCTAGTGGCTAAAAATGCTGCTCTCTGGCCAATGGTCATTGGTGGAATCTTGGGTGGAATTCTGATGCTAAAGATTGGTATTAATCGCGCCCTTTGGCTATTTGGTTTGGTACAGATTCTATCAATACTCGGCTTTGCTGTGCTCG
>JASLVT010000216.1 GCA_030741175.1 Porticoccaceae bacterium | reverse complement strand
GTGGAAGAATAAGATCAAACCAAGGCTTTTTTACTGTGCAACAAACATGTCCTCAATGTAATGGAAATGGTGAAGAAATTACTAACCCTTGTAATGATTGTAATGGTCAAGGTAAAAAACAAGCATCTAAGAAAGCTCCTGCCAAAAAAGTAGCGGCTAAAAAGGCAGCAGCTAAGAAATCTTGATAGTGTAATGGATTGCAGACCTGTAAAATCCCTCACTTAGTGGGGGATTTTTTTTGTCCGCTCAATATTGGATAGTAGATGGCCACATTATTAACGATTGAAACCTCAACGCCAGCTTGTTCAGTTGCGCTACAGTGTGATGGTAGGCTTGTGTCTCGGTACTCAGAGGTACCTCGCTCGCATACTCAGCTAGTCATGTCCATGATTGATGAGGTGCTCGGTGAGGCACAGATTAGCATTGATCAGTTAGATGCTATTGGTGTTACCGTAGGGCCCGGTTCTTTTACAGGGCTGAGAATTGGTTTTGCTACGGTGCAAGGATTGGCCTTCGCTGCAGACCTGCCGGTCGTTGCTATATCCTCATTGCAAGCGATTGTTGCAACCTATAGACGCATCGCAGAAGTAGATAATGATATTGTCGTTATACCTATAATAGACGCACGAATGAATGAATTTAACTGTGCAGTTTACCGGTCTCAATCATCCGCTGACATGCAAGTATTGGCTCCCGATCAACTGTCGAGTGTGGAAGATACCATAACGCTAATCGGTGAGTATCCGTCTGCCATATTAGCTGGTGATGCGGGCAGTCTAACAACATTGCCCGAGGTGGCAGAGAGAGATTACCAGCCAATCTATCCCAATGCTGCAGACTTAATTGCCATTACAGAAAGAAGGTTGGCACAGGGTAGTGTACAGCCTGTCGAGACTGTTGATTTGGTCTATTTACGTGGCACAGATGCCTGGAAAAAGAGAAAGCGATTGAGGGATTAGTAAATTATGGATATTTTTCAAGCAATTTTGTTGGCGGTGATTCAAGGTCTTTCGGAGTTTTTACCTATATCCAGTTCTGCGCATCTTATATTACCCGCAGAACTTTTTGGCTGGCCCGATCAAGGGTTAGCATTTGATGTGGCAGTTCATGTTGGCTCACTTGCCGCAGTTATTGTCTACTTCCGCTCCGATATAAAAAATTTAGCTATCGACTGGTTGAAAAGCTTGCCCCCCAATAGATCGAGTACGCCATCGAGCTTGCTAGCCTGGTCAATCATTGTAGGCACTATTCCCGCTGGGTTGGCTGGTCTTTTATTTATGGATTTTATTGAGATGCATTTGCGCTCAATACTAGTCATTGCCATGACCACAATTCTCTTCGCCTTGTTGCTGGGCTTGGCTGATCGTTACTACCGTGGTACTAAGACATTAGATCAAATGACATTGAGGCTCGCATTGCTGGTTGGTCTCGCGCAAGTCCTAGCACTGATTCCAGGAACTTCTAGGTCGGGTATTACCATGACTGCGGCTCTCGCACTTGGCTTTGATCGCACAGCGGCAGCGCGATTCTCATTCTTGCTTGCGATCCCCATTATTGCTTTAAGTGGTGTCCTTGCGAGCCTTAAGTTACTGCAACAGGACGCAGTAATCTGGTCAGAAATCCTGATTGGCGCCGCGCTGTCTGGTGTTACAGCCTACCTTTGCATACATAGTTTTTTGCGTTTTGTCGAACGCGTAGGGATGATGCCATTTGTTATCTACCGGTTGCTGTTAGGCTCCGTATTGATTTTTATGCTGTGGGTTTAATCAGATGAGCAATAAGGTCAGTTTGGCATTTATTGGCTTGGGTGTAATGGGCTATCCGATGGCAGGATGGCTCAGTCGCAATGGCTATCAAGTCACTGTTTATAATCGTACCCAGACAGTAGCTGAGCGCTGGATAACCGATTTTAAGGGTGCACTTGCAAACAGCCCAGCTATCGCAGCCCAAGATGCTGATGTTGTCTTTTTATGTGTTGGCGATGATAACGATGTGAGTGACGTAATGCTGGGTGATCAGGGTGTTTTAGTCGGCATGGTACCCGACAGTATTGTTGTTGACCACACCACCACCTCGGCTAGACTGGCGCAAAAATTGGCTGTCGAGGTCGAGCGAGCTGGCGGTCATTTTATTGATGCGCCTGTCTCAGGAGGTCAGCAGGGTGCTGAAAATGGTCAGTTAACAGTCATGTGCGGTGGTGAGGCGAAAATTTTTGCCAAGATTGAAACTATCATAGGCTGCTATGCCAAGTCAGTTCAGCTAATGGGTGAGGTGGGCAGTGGTCAACTATGTAAAATGGTCAACCAGATTTGTATTGCTGGTGTGGTGCAGGGTCTAGCTGAAGGGCTTAATTTTGCCGAGCGAGCTGGTCTCGATGCTCATCAGGTAGTCGATGTGATTAGTCAGGGTGCGGCCCAGTCATGGCAGATGGAGAATCGTTATAAAACGATGCTCGCGGGCGACTACGAACATGGTTTCGCGGTGCAGTGGATGCGTAAAGATTTAGCCTTCGCATTACAGGAGGCAGCAAATAATGGTGCTGAATTGCCGGTTACTGAGTTAGTTGACCAGTACTATGCGCAGATAGAGACCATGGGAGGTAGTCGCTATGATACCTCCAGTTTATTATTTCGTTTGAAGAATTCCATTGATAAGTAGAAAGAGCAATAAACTATGGGCAAAAAAATGAGTGCAGAGCAGTTTAATCTTGGCTTGGCTGAGTTTTTAGATGCGTCGCCAACACCCTTCCACGCTGTGGCCTCCATGGTGGATCGTCTCAAAGCAGCTGGTTTTTCTGAGTTGGATGAAAGTTCGGACTGGTCTTTAGCTACTGGGGCAAAACATTATGTGGTGCGCAATGGATCCTCAATCATAGCCTTTGTTGTTGGCTCGAGCGAAGCAGAAAAAACCGGTTTGCGCATGGTGGGTGCCCATACCGATA
>JASLVT010000215.1 GCA_030741175.1 Porticoccaceae bacterium | reverse complement strand
AATCAGCCTATTCTAAAGAAATTGAACCAAGGCTAAACGTCTTCGCCATATTGTTCATCTAACGCCGGTTCGCCAGCGATAGTAAAAGCCTCACTGGCCCAATCACCGAAGTCAATTTTTTGGCAGCGCTCTGAACAAAATGGTCGCCATACCTGCTTTGCAGTCCATTCAACAATAGTTTGGCAGGTGGGACATGATACCTTGGTGATTTTTTTAGGTTTGGTCATCAGTGTTTACCCTTTGCCAGCGCAAGAAATTGCTGGTGCAATTCAAGTACTGATGCAGTTAATGTTTTGGTATCCGACGAATTATCTATAACAAAATCTGCTCGGTTATTTTTTTCCTGTCTCGACATCTGCGCATCAATAATTCGCTGAATCTGTGCTCTGTCATTATTGTCCCTGGCGCTGGCACGTTCTAATTGAATCTCAGTGGGTACATCCACCAGCAAGCTTACATCGACCAACTGGTGTTGATCCGTTTCAAACAAAAGCGGCGATTCTAAAATAACATAGTCAGTTTCTGCCGCATGCAGTTGCTCAATAATCCAATCGCGGATTAATGGGTGCAACAATGTTTCCAACCATTGTTTTTGTTGGGCATCGGCAAAAATAATTTCACGGAGTAATGGGCGGTTTAATTGCCCGTCGGGCAACAGGATATTTTGCTGGTTGAAATGATCTCTAATATGACTCAATGCTGGCATACCAGGCTGGACCACTGCTCTAGAAGCTGAGTCAGCATCAACCGACTCAATACCGAGTGAGGAAAACGCCTTCGCCACGGTACTTTTGCCACTGCCGATGCCACCGGTCAGACCAACTATAAAAGGTGCTTTGCTCACGCCTGATTTACTCTGTGTTTGAGGGGAATAATCCCTAGTATTGTTGGAGATCAAATAAAACTAAATAGTTTTTCAGAATGGTATCACCCCAGACATAGGCAATCCAACCAGCTGTCGCAAGGTAAGGCCCAAAGGCTATAGGAATATCCTTGTTTCGCCCAGCAAGAGCGATCATCCCAATACCTACCAATGCGCTAACCGCTGTGGACAGGAAAATTACCATGGGTAACATCTGCCAACCCATCCAGGCACCCAGAGCGGCGAGTAATTTAAAATCACCATACCCCATACCCTCCTTGCCGGTGATTAGCTTAAATGCCCAGAATACTAACCAAAGACAAAGATAGCCGGCAATTGCCCCCAAAACAGCGGAGTTGAGAGTAACGAAATGGTTGTTGATGTTGGCAAACAGTCCCAACCACAACAGGGGCAGAGTAATTTCATCTGGTAGTAGTTTTTCATGAAGATCAATCACCGCGAGTACGAGTAAACTGTAGGAAAAAATAATGCAGTAAAGGCTATTGATGCTGAGGCCATATTGATAGATAAAAAAACCAGCCAAGATTCCTGCTAATAATTCGATTAGTGGATATTGAATAGAAATAGGCGCTCCGCAGGCATTGCATCGACCCTTGAGAAATAGGTAGCTGATGAGAGGTATATTGTGTTGAGGCTTGATTGGAGTGCCACAGGACGGGCAATGCGAGGCAGGTTTTGACAGGTTAAGGACCTGTGTTTGCGGTTCAGATTCAAGGCCTAGGTAACTTTGCGCATCTCTGCGCCACTCCCTATGCATTTTTGTTGGCAATCGCAGTATGACCACATTTAAAAAGCTACCCAGTAGAAGACCAAAGATCCCACCGATAGCTGCCAACATATTTTGCGAGAGCCCCAAGTCGAGTTCCATGCCTTTGTATTTCCCTTTTATTTGGTTAATGAAACCAGCGCAATATCTCTACCGCTTGATCAATCATACTACAGCATATTGCCCAGTCGAAAGATAGGCAAATACATAGCAACTAAAAGACCGCCAATCACTATCCCCAGTATAGTCATTACTAATGGTTCCAGCAGGTCGGTGAGATTATCTACAACATCATTAACAGCTTCCTCATAATGACATGCGACTTTGTCCAACATGTTATCAAGAGTTCCAGATTCTTCGCCGATGGCGATCATTTGATAGAGAAGGTTTGGGAATATTTTTCTAATTTTAATCGCTTGATGCAGTTGCACGCCATTTCTTACATCATCACATATATCAATGATGGCATCATGGTAACATCGATTGCCAGCGGCGCTGGCAACGCTGTGCAGTGCATCAATCAGCGGTGTGCCGGCGGAAAATGTGGTGGCTAATGTGCGTGCAAAACGAGCAGTAATTGCGTTCCGCATAATATTGCCTACGATGGGTAGTTTCAGCTTATATTTATCGACCAGATAGGCAAACTGTTGGGATCTCAGTCTAGCCTGACGAAAAGTGGTAAGGCCGGCACCGGTGGCCAGTATTAGATATAACCAATAGGACTGAAGAGCCTGGGATAGATCCAGTACTAATACTGTAAACGCTGGGAGTTCAGTATCAAAGCTAGCAAAGGTATCAGCAAATACAGGTACAACTTTGATTAGTAGGATGGCTGTCACGACAATAGCCACTAGCGTAACAGCGATGGGGTAGTTCAGAGCTTTTTTGATTTTGGCTTTTAATTGCTCCGTTTTTTCCTTGTAGATCGCGACCCGATCTAGCATGCTTGCCAGTGCTCCTGATGTTTCCCCAGATTTTATCAGACTACAGAACAAATCATCGAAGTGCTCTGGATTGTTGCTCAATGCATTAGCGAAGCTAACACCATCACCGACATCATCACGGATTTTATAAATCATTTTCTTCAACAAAGGTTTATGTGAACCCTCAGCGATAATAGTAAAGCTTTGCACCAACGGGATCCCTGCTCTTATCATGGTTGCCAACTGGCGGGTAAAAACAGCGATATCAGATGAACTAACTTTTCTGCCACGGTTGATTGAAGGGAATAGTGGCAGGGCGTGCTTCACTATTGATGTGGCGATAATGTCTTTTTTGTGTAGCTTTACCTTTGCATACCCTA
>JASLVT010000214.1 GCA_030741175.1 Porticoccaceae bacterium | reverse complement strand
TATTCAGTACCATATTCCCTTCTCTTCCATTATGTTGCTTGCGGCTGACCACCACTCAGTGATCGGCTGCCTTATCACCCAATAGCAGACGCTCTAAGTAGCGGGCAACCAGATCCACCTCTAAATTGACCTTGGTACCCACTTTGTAATCGCCCATCACTGTGTGTGTCATGGTATGGGGGACAATATTTAATTCAAATTCTGAACCCTCGATTTTATTGATGGTCAAGCTAGTGCCATCCACAGTGATCGATCCTTTGTGGGCAATATATTTAGCTAAATCCCGGGGAGCACGGATACGGAAACGCCACGATCTTGCATCCTCATGAAGGGACATCACCTCACCAATGCCATCCACATGCCCGGAGACAATATGACCACCAAATCGATCAGTGGCCTGCATAGCTTTTTCTAAGTTAATGCGACTTCCCACTTGCCAATTAGCAATGGTAGTCAAACTCAGCGTTTCTACCGAGACGTCGGCAATAAATCCCTCATCGGTCAATTCAACCGCAGTAAGACAGGCGCCATTACAGGCGATACTATCGCCAAGCTGGACATCCGCTAAACTCAGGTTGCCACTGCGGATTGTCAGACGGACATCGCCATCGCGTGGCTCAAGCTCAACCACATCGCCAATCGCACTTATAATTCCTGTAAACATAGGTTTAAACCTTTTTAATCAACATAAACAAAGCAAGCTGTACAATATGCTACGACGTGATCCCCAACCAACAGTTATCATCGCCGCCCAATCACTCAACTCACCGTTTTATCAGTAATCCTTATCTGGCCTCAGGGTGACCCGAATATCCTCGCCAATCTGTCGGATATCCTGCACTGATAACGCTAAATGAGCATCAATCGTCTGAATTGGCAGATTAAACATCGGCCGTGCCGTATGACCAAATAACTTCGGCGCCCAGTAGCACACCAACTCATCGAGTAAGCCCTCGGCGATAAAGCCGCCGGCCAGACCAGCACCCGCCTCTACCAACACCTGATTGCAGCCTCGGTCCGCCAAATTCAGTAACAATGCCTGCAAATCAATATGCTCACCTAAAGCCGGTAAAAAAACCACCTCTGCGCCAGCCGCAACCAGCTCGGCTGACTTATCACGCTGGCCTGGACCATCGAGCGTCGCTATCAAGGTATCGCCCGGTTGCTGCAACATTCGCGCTGTTGAAGACATCTGCAACTGTCCATCAACCACCACTCTCAGCGGTTGTCTGAGCTCGTCCTCAACATCCACATCAGCATGACTGATACGCACGGTAAGGGATGGATCGTCCATTAATTGCGTACCAATACCAGTAATGATGGCGCAACTCGCCGCACGTAAGCGTTGCACATCGGCGCGAGAAGCAGGTGTGGTAATCCACTGACTTTGGCCACTGGCCATCGCTGTACGCCCATCGAGACTCGCCGCCATCTTTACTGTCACCCAAGGCGTGCCTTGCTCCTGACGTTTAATAAACCCTTTGTTGGCCTCTCGGGCTTGCTCCTCCAACAGACCTACCTGCACATCTAAACCAGCATCCTTTAGTTTTTTAATGCCAGCACCCGCCACTTCAGGGTTGGGGTCTTCACAGGCGATCACCACTCGGGAAATACCAGCGGCAATTAGTGCATCCGCACAGGGCCCAGTTTTACCCTGATGACTACAGGGCTCCAGACTGACATAGGCAGTGCCGCCGGCAACATCAGCACAACCCTGTAATGCCTCTATTTCAGCATGATTCCCCCCCGCAGGTCGCGTGTAGCCCTCAGCGACTACCTTATCAGCCATGGCGATAACACAGCCTACCGCAGGGTTAGGTGAACTGGTAAAACGGCCTTTCGCAGCGACCTGCAGGGCGCGCGACATCATCTGTCGATCGAGGCTACTCATTACTTATCAGCCGATGCCGGTTTTTTAGCGGTCAGACGATTGAGCTCATCTTGAAATTCACTGAGGTCTTGGAAGCTGCGATAGACAGAGGCAAAACGAACATAAGCGACTTCATCTAGCTCGCGCAACTGGCGCATCACTTCTTCACCAATAATACGGGACGGCACTTCTCGCTCTCCGGTCACCTGCAAGAAATGCTTTATCTGCGATAGGGACACCTCAATTTTCTCTATGGGAACAGGGCGTTTCTCTAACGCTCGCTGCAAACCAGCACGGAGTTTATCCTCATCAAACGACTCACGGCTACCATCGCTTTTAATCACCCTTGGCATGACTAGTTCCGCAAGCTCATAGGTGGTAAAGCGCTCGCTACAATGCACACATTCGCGACGGCGACGCACCTGTCCACCATCGGCGACAAGACGAGAATCTATCACTTTGGTGTCATCAGCATTACAAAAAGGGCAGTACATAGGGGAACACCGAATTTTTGGGCGCACATTCTACCATAAGATAATGCCATTAAAGCCAGTTTAAGGGCGATCCATTGGCGGCACAGAGACATCATCTCCTGAGTGCAAATAGGTGGTGCCCGAATCATTTAGTATTGTGCGATGTCGTGGCCCTGATAGCGTTCCATCAGCCTCCGCGTAGCCCGCATCACCGGGGTATAGACAAACCATTTCACCTTGCACTCGACATAGCCGTGGCGTTACCTCATAGGGGTTGCGCAGGCGAAGTGCATCAACGGCATCCGCCGCTGTCTGGTAGTGTCCCACCAACCGCAATGATAAAAAGGTCGGTGGCATAAGATTGAGTTTGCCATGCTGATGCAAGTCCAGTGCCTGTTGTGGCTCTATCCACTGAAATTCATGAATCTCACCGTCATCAATCACAATATCAGCCGAATTTAGCTGTGCCTGCGCAACAAAAAACCAGGTTGCAAATCGCCGACCATCTCCCTCAGGCGTAGTCCAGTTGCAAAAATGCACGAGGTCATCCGCTTTTAATACTGCTCCAGATTCCTCTTCGACTTCTCTTACCGCAGCCACTTTGGCAGCATCCATTTGCGTTGCAGTTGCCGCCAATTCA
>JASLVT010000213.1 GCA_030741175.1 Porticoccaceae bacterium | reverse complement strand
TGTCTAAAAGCTCATTTGTATACTCACTTACACAGCCTCCACAAGAACTCAGGATAACTAGTGCAACTATGTAATATAAAAATGGTTTCACGGTTAAGACGCCCATGGTTGTTTCTATATAATTAACTATGACATATAGCTATGTATATGTGAATAGATTCTAGTGATTGGCCAATGGTTCTCAAAGTTGGCGTCTGATGTACTTGGGCGGTTACAGTAACTATAAAAGGAAGTTCAGTGCCCCTCCCGCCCATAAAGTTTTCATGCGTGACTACAAACGACTAAATGAGAACTAAAAAGCCCCTGCATCGTCTCGGATACAAGGGCTTTTGGGTATGCTAGGTACCAGTGGCCGGATTGACTCGGAACATCTAATGGATGTTCCTCGGGGTTTTACCCCGCCGTTGCTCTGCGCCGGCGTCCAAATTGCTATCTCAATTTGTCAAACCGAGATGCCGCTTCTCGCCGACCTTGGGGTACAAACAAAAACACCCACCTAGAAAGGTGGGTGTTGTTATTTGGTACCAGTGGCCGGACTCGAACCGGCACGCTTTTAAGGGCGGGGGATTTTGAATCCCCTATGTCTACCAATTCCATCACACTGGCATTATCTATCGGTTGCGCTATTTTCAATCAGTTGCGCCAATAGGGCGGCGATTATAGCAGTGATCAAAGACGGGTCAACTGATGTTAGGGCGATTTGTGCTGAAATGGTTTGGCGTTTAGGTACATTTTCTATACCCTTGGCGCCTATTTTATTGTAACCGTAGAAAGCGTTTAAAAACCTATGCGTCGCGACCAGTTTTATTTTGATCTTCCCGATGAGTTAATTGCCCGAGAGCCGGCAGCTGAGCGCACTGGTAGTCGTCTGCTTTATCTCGATTCGGCTGCGCAGCGCTTGGAACACAGCCAGTTTAGTGAGTTTCTGGATTACATTGAGCCCAGCGATTTATTGGTATTTAACAACACCAAGGTGATTCCCGCGCGACTCTATGGGCAGAAGGAGAGTGGCGGCAAAATTGAGGTATTGGTAGAGCGAGTACTGGATAGTCATCGGGTGCTGGCCCATATCCGCGCCAGTAAATCCCCAAAGCCTGGCAATCAGTTAATCTTTGATAACAATGTGCGTGCAGAGATGTTGGCTCGGGTCGATGCACTATTTGAGTTGGCCTTTGCTGCGCCGGTGTTAACGGTACTGGATCAGATTGGTCATATGCCTCTGCCACCCTATATTGATCGCTCTGACACGGAGGATGATAAATCCCGCTATCAAACGGTATATGCCGAGCACTCGGGGGCAGTTGCAGCGCCCACGGCGGGGCTGCACTTTGATCAGGCGCTGATGGATGCGATTAAAGGCAAGGGCGCCAGCATTGGGTTTGTTACCCTGCATGTGGGGGCCGGCACGTTCCAGCCCGTGCGGGCAGATAATATTGAAGACCATCATATGCACTCGGAATGGCTACAGGTCAGTGATGAACTCTGTCGGCAGGTGGCGGCGACCAAGGCCAAAGGGGGTCGAGTGATCGCGATAGGCACGACCAGTGTGCGCTGTTTAGAGACGGCGGCAAAAGCCGGTGATATTGCCGCTTTTGAGGGTGATACAGATATTTTTATCTATCCCGGTTATCAATTTAAGGTGGTCGATGCGCTACTGACCAATTTCCACCTCTCTGAGTCGACATTGCTTATGTTGGTCAGCGCATTCTCTGGCTATCAATCTATAATGGCAGCCTATCGAGAAGCGGTTGCTGAACGCTATCGCTTCTTTAGTTACGGCGACGCTATGTTGTTAATTCACAACCCCAATGCAGCACAGGATATACCGAGCAATGAGTAATAACGACTCAGGCAACTGTTTTATGCAATTTAATGTCAGCGCCACTGATGGCAAAGCCCGTCGCGGCGAATTGACCTTCCCCCGCGGCAAGGTTCAGACACCAGCATTTATGCCCGTGGGAACCTATGGCACGGTGAAAGGCATGTTGCCGCGGGATATCGTTGATATCGGTGCTGAGATTATTCTGGGCAATACCTTTCACTTGATGTTGCGGCCGGGTACTGAAGTTGTGAAAGCGCATGGTGACCTGCATGATTTTACCCAGTGGCAGGGCCCCATTCTGACTGATTCCGGTGGTTTCCAAGTGTTTAGTCTTGGGGATATGCGCAAAATAACCGAGGAGGGCGTTAAGTTTAAGTCGCCTATTGATGGTAGCGCGGTGTTTATCGATCCTGAGACTTCGATTCAGGTGCAGCGTGACCTTGGCAGTGATGTGGTGATGATCTTTGATGAATGCACCCCGTACCCAGCCACCGAACAAGAGGCGTATGAGTCGATGCAGTTGTCATTGCGCTGGGCCGAGCGCAGCAAAGTCGCCCATGGTGACAGTCCCTCTGCGCTATTTGGTATTGTCCAGGGCGGTATGTATGAGAATCTGCGCAATGAGTCATTGGCGGGGCTGGAACAGATAGGCTTTGATGGCTATGCCATTGGCGGTTTGTCGGTAGGTGAACCGAAAGAGGATATGATCCGCATTCTCGACCATTTGGCAGACAATATGCCGGCGGATAAGCCGCGTTATCTGATGGGCGTGGGTAAGCCGGCGGATCTAGTTGAAGGGGTGCGTCGAGGCATTGATATGTTTGACTGTGTTATGCCGACACGCAATGCGCGTAATGGCCATCTGTTTACCAGTACTGGGGTGATAAAAATTCGCAATGCGGTGCATCGCCATGATACCCGCCCCCTAGATGCAGAATGTGACTGCTACACCTGCACCAATTTCAGCCGCGGTTACTTGCACCATCTGGAAAAATGCGGAGAAATGCTGGGAGCACAGCTCAATACGATTCATAACCTGCGTTATTATCAAAATCTGATGGCCGGTTTGCGCGCGGCAATTGCGGAAGAGCGATTGGATGATTTTGTCGCTGAATTTTATGCCAAACAGGCGACAGCAGATGGTTAGATGGACACTGGGGTTTAAATGCAAATTTGT
>JASLVT010000212.1 GCA_030741175.1 Porticoccaceae bacterium | reverse complement strand
GATCGTTTGGGTTGCGGTAATAGAAACCACCCTCGACATCGCGCTCTGAGTAGTTACCAAACATATAGGCTTCTGAGCCATTGCCAAGATCAAGGCCCGAGTTAAAGAAGAAAGTAACATCATCATCTATCTCTGGTGAGCCCCAAATCTGAGCTGGGTCTTTTACATCGTCGTTGCCAGCTACTTTTAGCTTGGCGGCATCCCCACGTTGTACACTGCGCGATGTTGGGTCAGCTTCACGCATCTGGAAGCTGATATTCATAAACCCTGCATCGGTCAGGGGTAGGCCGATATTGCCAGCGACGGTGGTGGTATCGCCATCTCCAGCCTGATATTGACCTCTTTTTACAAAAAACTCAGTGCCCTCAGAGGCATCGTTGAGAACAAAGTTAATTACACCGGCAATAGCATCGGAGCCATATTGAGCGGAGGCACCATCGCGCAGTACTTCTACCTGCTTTAATGCGATGCTTGGAATAACCGAGATATCCGGACCCTGCGCCCCATCATTGAGCCCCATACCTTGAAATGCGATCACAGAGGCGCGGTGTCGGCGTTTGCCATTGACCATAATCAATGTGCTATCTGATGGCAGACCGCGAAGGTTGGCGGGGCGGACTATAGAAGCTGCATCACTGATGGGTTGCAGATGTACATTTAACGATGGGATAGCGCTCTTGAGTTGCTCCAAAACATCATTATTGCCCGCTTTATTGAGTTCGTCTGCACTGAGTACGTCAACGGGTACGGATGAGTCTGTCACAGTGCGGGGTGCCCCGCGAGAGCCGACGATAACTACTTCTTCCAACAGTGCTGCTTCGGCTGCGCTGACTGTAGTGGTTAATGTGGCACCTGCAGTGATAACGGCTGCGGTGATAGTATTTAATTTCCAACGAGTACTAGAGCTCATATATCCTCCCTGAGATATGAATGTGCTGAATTTTCGATTACTTCCGATTAATGGTGCTTAACTCCTAACTAATGGTGCTCGGATAGAGTCATGATTATTGATACTTGACCAACAACAACCAAGTTCAGATGAGGTTTGAATCTACTGTTACACCAACGTTGTTACACCAACGTACTGAAGACAAGATTTCATACCTTTGCCCTCGGAGAGTTAGTGTAGACCACTTATGGCGGATTAGAAGTCAAATTGCGGTATGAGATTGGTAAATTGACTGGTCTATGGCGGGTGTTTCTGATCTTAAACGATAAGTGTTTTATGGTTCTTGCCGGCGATTTCTCTAACTAATTTCGGTACCAAAAAACCAGGCAAATCTGCTTGTAATAAAGCGTAGATTTGTTTGGCGCGACCTAAGTCAATATCAAAGTGACTAGCGCCTGCGACAGGGTCTAAAAGATGTAGGTAATAGGGCATAACACCGCAGTCAAAAAGTTTTTCCGAAAGTGCGCTTAAAGTTGCAACATTGTCATTAATTCCCTTTAACAACACGGTTTGGTTGAGTATTGTTATTCCCTCATCGATACATTGGGCGATGCCGGTCTCAACTGCTTGGTCGATCTCATTGGCATGGTTGATATGCAATACTAAAATTGGCTTTAGTCTGGTTTTGCTAGCCCAGCTAAAAAATTGCGGGTTAATGCGTGATGGGATAACTACCGGAAGGCGGCTGTGAATGCGCAGTCGCTTGATATGTGGAATGGCGGCGATCTGCTCGGTTAGCCAACTTAAAAATTTATCGTTAGCGGCCAATGGATCGCCGCCACTATAAATCACCTCATTAACCTCTGAACTGCTACTTATATAGTCGAGTGCTTTTTGCCATTGTGCCTTGCTTTGGCGATTTTCTGCATAGGGGAAATGGCGACGAAAGCAGTAGCGACAATTGATCGCACAGTTAGGGCTGACTATCAGTAACAGTCTATTGGCATATTTATGTACAATGCCGGGCACCGGATTATGCTTGGATTCGTCGAGGGGGTCATCGCTGTAACCCGCTGTGCTGGACATTTCCGCGGCAATAGGTAATACCTGGGCGAGTAATGGATCATGTGGATTGCCTGTCTCCATACGATGCACAAATGGCCAGGGCACCCGCAGTGGAAAATCTAGGCAGGCCTGCTGGCTTACTGTGAGTTGCTGAGGATCCAGTTGCAGATACTCGAGCAACTTGTCGGTTGAGCTGATACCCTGACTTAGATCTGTCTGCCAGTTGGGCTGAATGCCAAGTGACTTGATATTGAGTGGCTGGATATTGCTATTGGTTGGCATGGGTCGCAGACTTATTTGGGCGGGCATTAGGCCGCGAATTTTACGCTATTTTTACGGTTCGACTGAAGGGCTTAGCGCATTGAATGACAATAATCTGAATACAGACGAATTTTATATGGCCCGAGCGCTAGTTCTGGCTGAACAGGCCGCCGCTGAGAATGAAGTGCCAGTGGGTGCGGTGGTAGTTAAAGATGGTGCTGTGCTGGCCGAGGGCTACAATCGATCCATCTCAGATCGTGATCCCACTGCTCATGCTGAAATTATCGCGATGCGACAAGCCGCAGCTGCTATCGGCAATTATCGCTTAACCGACTGTGATCTGTACGTCAGCATTGAGCCCTGCACCATGTGTGTTGGCGCTATGATCCATGCGCGAATTCGGCGCGTTGTATTCGGCGCCAAAGAACCGCGTGCCGGTGCTCTGACAAGTCAGTTGCAGTTGATGGACAGCGGTCACTTTAATCATGCCATTGAATGGCGTGGAGGGGTGCTGGAGCAGCAGTGCGGTGACTTAATCAGCCAATTTTTTCGGAATAAGCGCGGCCGTTAATTCAGTTATTAATTCTGCTTTTGATTAGAGTGGCGATGGGACGCTTTCCCAGTCTGCGGGATCGCTAAGTGGTGCGTTGATATCAGTGTCTGACTCTGGTGCTTTTCGGGCCAGAGAGTACAGTTGCAGATAGGTCTTATAGTACTGGATATTGTCTACATAGAGCACGGGTTCGCCGCCACGAGCATAACCATGCTTGACTGTTGAGTAATACTTCTTT
>JASLVT010000211.1 GCA_030741175.1 Porticoccaceae bacterium | reverse complement strand
TGTATTACTAGCAGGCATACTGACTAGTTTGTTTTCACTGGCCAAGGTTATGCAACATCTGCTCGACCAGTACCCTTTACCGCTGTGGTCATTTTTTATTGGGCTGATTGCTGGGTCGGTGATTTACCTGTTACGGCGACATCCACCTCGTCATGCGGCTGATAGAGCTTTTCTGGTCTTGGGTGTGATAATTGCGTACGCACTTTCTGTGGCGCCCACCACTTCACTCGAGGGTAGTCATTTAACAATGTTTTTTGCTGGCACTATTGCGCTATGTGCCATGATACTGCCTGGGATATCAGGATCTTTTATCCTTGTGCTGTTGGGGTTATATCCAATTTTTGTCAATGCCATTGCCAACTTCCAATTAGATATCCTCGTAGTGTTTGCCACTGGGGGTATCATTGGATTAATGCTGTTTAGTCGATTGCTGTCCTGGTTATTACATCATTACCAAACTACGGTGATAGCCATGATGTGTGGTTTTTTGGTTGGTAGCTTGAATGTTATCTGGCCCTGGAAGCTAGTGACAGACACTGTAGTCAGTCAATCGGGCAAGACTATCGTGTTAGCATCGCAAAATTTACTCCCCAATCAGTATTCTGAACTGGTAGGACAAGAGCCATCGACCACAGTTTGTCTGTTGGCTGCGATTCTTGGCTTGCTTTTGGTATTAGGTTTGGAATATCTTGGTGCTAAATATCAACGACATCCTCAATAGGAAGGGTTATCTTGGCTTTAGTCAGACTTCCAGCGTTGTTGCTAATAACTGCTTTAATCAGCGGTTGCACCAACTATGCAGCGCCGGTTACTAGTCTAGCGCAGCCTCCAAGTATCAAAATCATGACTCATCAGGTGGCCGCAGGCGATACCCTGTACTCCATAGCTTGGCGCTATGATCTAGATTATCGAGCACTTGGCTCTGTCAATGGTTTGCGTCCACCTTATAGGCTTGAAGTTGGTCAGGTACTGTCTCTTGATATGTCTGATGCTGAGCCAATTGCCCATTCTAGGTCTGCCCCCGATGCGAGCAACAGACCAACTAAAAAGCCAGTTAGGTCTAAGATACAAGATTCGACTACAATAAATAAGGTGAGCTATGCCAAAGAATTGCGTTGGCAATGGCCGGTCAAAGGAGAGGTAGTTGAGGGTTATAATCCCAAAAAATTACGTAAAGGTTGGAGCATTAAAACAGTTAGTGGCTCCATGGTGCGTCCGGCTGCTCCAGGCGTTGTTGTCTATGTCGGTGATGGGTTGCGCGGTTATGGCAAGCTTATCATCATAAAACATAGTGATATTATTCTCAGTGCTTACGCTCACAATGAAAAAATTTTGGTAAAAGAGGGGCAACAGGTTAAAAACACAGAAATCATCTCGAAATTAGGGTATAACGGCACCCTGTATTTTGAGATACGGGAAGATGGCTATCCAGTGAACCCTAAAAAGTATATAGAGTAATCTGGCTCTAGCTTGTTATACTGTCGCAAAATAACTGAGGAAGACTTTTTTATATGGGGTAGGGAGTTAAGATTAGCGCCAGGACTGGCTGCTAATAACATGGAGAGTACTAACAAAAGGATGTGAAGCGTCATGGATGAAACGTTTAAATTCGATCAGCAGGCTCAGTCCGCTGACAATCTGGAAGATATTACCGAAACAAATCAACAGGTCATCAATGCAACTAGCCTTTATTTAAAAGAAATAGGCTATGCGCCACTGTTAACCGCCGAAGAAGAAGTTTTCTACGCTCGTAAATTGCAGAAGGGCTGTGAGTCAGCGCGTTGCCGAATGATTGAAAGCAACCTTCGTTTGGTTGTTAAAATCTCACGGCGCTATGTTAATCGAGGCCTTGAACTACTGGATCTTATTGAAGAGGGAAACCTTGGCTTGATTCGAGCCGTTGAAAAATTTGACCCTGAGTTAGGTTATCGATTTTCAACTTACGCAACATGGTGGATCAGGCAAACCATTGAGCGAGCCTTAATGAATCAGACTCGTACCATTAGGTTACCCGTTCATGTGGTCAAAGAACTCAATGTTTATTTGCGTGCGTCACGCAAACTTGCGCAGTACCTTGATCATACCCCGACCCCAGAGGAAATAGCTGAAGAGGTAGGTAAGCCTGTAGCCGATGTTCTAAAGGTTCTGAACTACAGCGAGCGTATTTCATCAATTGATGTGCCAGTGGCAGATAAAGAGCGTACGCTGATTGAAACCATTGCAGATGACAATAGCTTTAGTCCTGAAAATCAGTTGGAAGATGAGAATCTAATGACAGTCCTTAATGAGTGGCTTGAGCAATTGCCGGATAAGCAACGTGAAGTATTAGTACGACGGTTCGGATTGCTCAATCATGAGGAGGAGACGCTCGAGCAGGTAGGTTCAGAGATTGGTCTCACCCGAGAGCGTGTTAGACAGATCCAAGTCGATGCGTTGAGACGATTAAGCGATGTTTCGCGCCGGCACGGACTCAACAGTAACGTTATTTTCGCGGACGTTTAGAGGATATAGAACAGAAAGTTCACTACCACCAAAAAACCGGCCTAGGCTGGGTTTTTGGTGGATATGTTTTTTGAACTTTGAGCGTAGTTTTACTCGGCTAGGTAGCGTTCTCTTGATGCCATGACTTCAGCACGTGCTGCTTCTGCATTAGCCCAACCCTCTACTTTTACCCATTTTCCTGGCTCAAGTGCTTTGTAGTTTTCAAAATAATGAGCGATTTGGGCAATCAGTAGTTCAGGTAAGTCAGAGCTCTCTTGCACATGGTCATAGAGTTTGGTGAGTTTGCTGTGCGGTACGGCCAATAATTTTGCATCAATTCCAGATTCGTCGGTCATATTGAGCACGCCGATAACGCGACTGCGAATGACTGCGCCGGGAACCACGGGATAGGGGGTTACTACCAAAACATCAAGAGGATCGCCATCCTCAGAGAGAGTTTGGGGTACGTAGCCATAGTTGGCAGGATAAAACATAGGAGTGGCGACAAAACGATCTACAAATAGGG
>JASLVT010000210.1 GCA_030741175.1 Porticoccaceae bacterium | reverse complement strand
CTCTAGAGCACCCAAATCATCAGCAATCTGTTTAAGCAGAGTCTCTGCCTGCGCCAAGTCATTGCGATGCACAGTAAAAGTAATCGTCGCCGAGTTATCCTTGGCCACATTTTGCACAATCACATCAATCTCAATATTCGCAGCACTAATCGCACCCAACACTTTGTAGGCCACGCCCGGTTGATCGGGAATACCGCGAATAGTTAATTTGGCCTCATCACGATTGAAGGCAATGCCTGATACTACTGCTTTTTCCATCTGATCTTCATCCTCAAGAGATATCAGCGTGCCCGGCCCCTCTTCAAAACTGGACATAACACGCAGTGGTACATTGTATTTCCCAGCAAACTCAACTGAACGAATTTGCAATATTTTGGAGCCTTGGCTGGCCATCTCCAACATTTCTTCGAAGGTTATTTTATCGAGACGACGAGCGCGATCGACCACCCTTGGATCAGTGGTGTATACACCATCGACGTCGGTGTAAATCTGACACTCATCAGCTTTTAATGCGGCTGCCAATGCCACCGCCGTCGTATCGGAGCCTCCGCGACCCAGAGTAGTAATATTGCCGCCCTCATCGGAACCTTGGAAGCCTGCCACTACAACAACACGGCCAGCATTTAGGTCCGCCTCGATAAGATGACTATCGATATCTTGAATTCGTGCTTTACCATGAGCACTATCGGTCAATATACGCACCTGACCACCAGTGTAGGAGCGCGCATCAACGCCCTCTTTGGCTAATGCCATGCATAGCAAGGCGATAGTGACCTGTTCGCCAGTGCTAACCAGCACGTCCATTTCGCGCAAACTAGGCTGATCATCAATCTCCTTGGCCAAACTAATAAGACGATTAGTCTCACCACTCATTGCTGACACAGCGACAACAAGCTGGTTGCCACTGTGGTGACTTTGCGCCACCTTTTTAGCAACTGCCTGAATACGCTCCACAGTACCTACTGAGGTACCACCATATTTTTGTACAATTAAGCTCATTAGTTTCTAATATTTGATGTACTAGTAATAACGGGGCGCCGATTAAACAGTACTTTGCCCCTAATGTTAAGTGCTTTTGTCCTAGCTGAGGTTTGCTTCAACCCAACTATAAACGGATTCCAGTGCTTGTGGCAGAGAGCTGATATCGCTTGCGGCCCCCTGCGCCATATCCGGCCGACCGCCACCTTTACCGCCAACCTGCGATGCCACATGCTTGAGCAAATCACCCGCTTTGATTGTGTCGGTCAAATTGTTGGTAACGCCGACTAATAATGCGGCTTTGTCACCGTCCACCGCGACCAATAAAAAGACCCCTTTATCAAGCTTGGAACGAACCTGATCGGCGACATCGCGCAAACTTTTTGCATCTGCACCCTCAACCACGGTGGACAACACTTTAACGCCACCTATCTCCCGCAAACCTGACATCAAGTCAGATCCAGAAGCATTGGCTAGCTTACTCTTTAACGCTTCAATTTCTTTTAGCAATCGACGATTATCATCAACAAGCTGTTGCACTTTGGCTGTGACACTGGCTCCAGAGGCGCGCACCACCTCAGCTACATCAGCAATAGTGTCCTGCAGCTCATCGCAGAGTGCTACAGCCGCTTCACCAGTGACAGCCTCAATGCGGCGTATCCCCGCGGCGACACTGGATTCAGCAGAGATTCTTAACAATCCAATATCTCCGGTGCGAGTCACATGGGTACCGCCACAAAGCTCAACAGAAAAGTCGCCGCCCATACTGAGTACGCGTACTTCATCACCATATTTTTCACCAAACAACGCCATCGCACCCTTGGCTTTGGCGTCCTCCATAGACATGACGGCGGTATCTACCGAGCTATTGCGCAATATTTCGCGATTAACTAGATGTTCAATCTGACGGATTTGTTCTGCAGTCACCGCCTTATTATGAGAGAAATCAAATCGCAGCCTCTCACTATTGACCAAGGATCCCTTCTGATTGACATGCCCACCTAGTACCTGTTGCAGTGCCGCATGCATTAAATGGGTAGCCGAATGGTTAAGTGCAGTGGCCTGACGGACCTCATTGTCTACCTTTGCAACAATCGCCTGACCAGTGGTTATCTCACCAGATAATACTCGGCCTATATGTAAATGATGATCTCCAGATTTACGGCAATCTTGAATTTCAACTTTGCCTGATTCAGTAGTCAGAAAACCACTGTCACCTACCTGACCCCCAGCTTCAGCGTAAAATACAGTGCGGTCCAGAATCACCACAACCTCGGTATCTTCAACAGCCGCCTCTACAGGCTCTCCTGCCACATAAAGAGCCACCATCGTAGCTTTATTTTCCAATGTATCGTAACCACAAAACTCGGTACTGCCACCAACACGGATCGTGTCGCTGTAGTCGAGATTAAATTGGCTAGCCGAACGCGCTCTGGCGCGCTGTTCTTCCATACATACCTCATAACCAGCCATATCGAGGCTATAGCCTTTCTCTCGCGCGACATCATTGGTTAGATCAGTTGGGAAACCATAAGTATCATAGAGCTGAAAAATTAATTCACCGGGCAATACGGTACCAGATAGTTCAGCAAGACCTGCTTCAAGAACACCCATGCCCTTATCTAGCGTTCGAGCAAACTGTTCCTCCTCCTTCTTCAGCACCGAGGCTATCTGATCAGCCATATCAACAAGTTCGGGATAAGCTTCGCCCATCACCTCAGTCAAAGGTTTCACTAATTTATAAAAGAAACTGCCGTTGGCGCCAAGGCTATGGCCATGTCTTAGAGCGCGACGAATAATCCGGCGCAATACATAACCGCGCCCTTCATTAGATGGTTGCACACCATCCACCACCAAAAACGCACAGGAGCGGATATGATCCGCCACCACTTTCAATGAGTTTTCTTGCAGATTAGTACAACCGATAATACTGGCAGCAGACTTGATCAGGTGCTGGAATAGATCGATATCATAGTTATTGTGCACACCTTGCATCACCGCAGCGATGCGCTCAAGACCCATACCTGTATC
>JASLVT010000020.1 GCA_030741175.1 Porticoccaceae bacterium | reverse complement strand
CAGGACTATATTCGCACCGCCAGAGCCAAAGGCCTCTCAGAGCCTTTAATTATTTTTAAGCATGCACTGCGCGGTGGCTTAATTCCGGTAGTGGCCTTCTTGGGGCCTGCCTTTGCCGGCTTGCTTGGTGGCTCATTTGTAGTCGAGACTATTTTTCAAATACCCGGCTTGGGACGCTTTTATGTGCAAGCCGCATTCAATCGCGATTACACCATGATCTTAGGTATGACTATATTCTTTGCCACCCTAATTGTTCTATTTAATCTATTGTCCGATATGTTGGCTCTGTGGCTAAATCCAAAGCTACGCCAGCAGGCCAGCGGAGAGCGCTAATGGAAAATCATACGCTCGAAGAGGAAAAAGGAAGCTCATTGTGGCGCGATGCCTGGATTAAGCTGAGCAAAAATTATCTCGCGCTATTTGGTCTGGGTGTTATCGTTTTACTCTGTGTGGTATCGCTACTGACGCCATGGATTGCGCCCTACGGCTATGAAGAACAAAACCTTATGCTCGGCGCCTCTGCCCCCTCATACCAACACTGGCTGGGCACTGATATTTTTGGTCGCGATATGCTGACGCGTATTATGTACGGTGGCCGTGTCTCACTGGCCGTCGGTTTTATCGCCACCGCGGTGGCATTGGTAATCGGTATTTCGTGGGGCGCTATTGCCGGTTTTGTTGGCGGCCGTGTCGATGCCGTAATGATGCGTATTGTCGATATTATGTATGCCCTACCGTTCATGATTTTTATTGTACTGCTGATGGTGGTATTTGGACGCAATATACTGTTGCTATTCTTGGCTATTGGCGCGGTGGAGTGGCTGACCATGGCGCGCATTGTGCGCAGCCAAGTAATGAGCCTGCGCAAACAAGAATTTATCGAGGCCGCTTACTCAATGGGGCTCTCAAAATGGACCATTATTCGGCGCCATATTATTCCCAACACATTGGGACCAGTAATTGTCTACACCACCCTAACTATTCCCAGTGTGATGTTATTGGAAGCCTTTCTTAGCTTCCTAGGCCTAGGCATCCAGCCACCGCAAAGCTCTTGGGGTCTGCTAATTAATTATGGTGTTGAAACCATGGAGGAATACCCATGGTTGCTCATTTTTCCTGGCATTACTCTGTCATTAACGCTGTTTGCTCTGAATTTTCTCGGCGATGGCCTGCGCGATGCCCTCGATCCGCGTGCATCAAAAGACTGATATAGGAATAGCCCGATGGCCCTACTCGATGTCAATGGACTAAAAATTTACTTTCACACCAGAGATGGTGTGGTCAAAGCGGTAGATGACATCAGCTTCTCTGTAGACAAAGGTGAAACCCTCGCCATCGTTGGGGAGTCCGGCTCTGGCAAGTCAGTAACCTGCTACAGCCTACTGGATTTATTACCCAAACCACCAGCAAAAATTGAGGCCGGTAGCGCTTTGTTTGATGGCGAAGATCTGCTCAGCTGCAGTGCCGAGCGCATACGCCAGATTCGCGGCAATGATATTGCGGTTATCTTTCAGGATCCGATGACCTCACTGAACCCTTTTATCAGTATTGGTGAACAGCTGATAGAACCGCTTATTTATCATCCGGATCCCAGTCGTCGAATCAGCCGTGACGCGGCAAAGAGCAGAGCCATTGAATTGTTAGATGAGGTGGGCATTGTCGATCCTCATAGTCGTTTTCACTGCTATGCGCACGAGTTCTCGGGTGGCATGCGTCAGCGCGTAATGATCGCTATGGCGTTAATTACCCAACCCAGATTGTTAATTTGCGATGAACCTACCACGGCACTGGATGTCACCATTCAGGCGCAGATTCTCGAGCTGATCAAAAAACTGCAGCAGAGTCGCGATATGGCAGTTATTTTTATCAGCCATGATCTCGGGGTCGTCGCCGGCATTGCCGATAAAATTATGGTGATGTGTCAGGGTACCGTGCGCGAGGCTGCCGACGCAGAATCGATTTTTTATCGCAGCGACAATGCCTATACCAAAAGCCTATTGGCGGCTATTCCGACAGGCGCTAAAACCATAGATAACCGAGCTGAAGCTGGTCGGCCATTAATTGAAGTCAGTCATTTGAAAACCTATTTCAATGATTACTCTAGCCCAGCAGCTCGAGCCGAAAAGCGTCAGGTAAAAGCAGTAGATGATGTTTCTCTCGCCATACAACGCGGCGAGATCCTCGGTCTGGTGGGTGAATCGGGCTCTGGCAAGTCAACCCTTGGGCGCTCGATTCTGCAACTCGTCCCCACCACCTCTGGCACAGTGAGTTTCGATGGCACAGCGTTGAGTAGCCTTAGCACAGCACAATTGATGCCCTGGCGTAAACGCATGCAAATGATTTTTCAAGATCCCTATGCTTCGCTTAATCCCCGTATGACGGTCTACCAGACATTGGCCGAACCTCTGCTTTATCAAGGTCTTGCCGACAGCAGCACTATCGATCAACAGGTACAACAGTTGATGGATGATGTCGGTCTAGCAAGAGCCAGTATGCGCAAATATCCCCATGAATTTTCCGGTGGTCAGCGACAGCGCATCGCTATTGGCCGTGCCGTTGCCACCAAACCAGATTTTATTGTTGCCGACGAACCGGTATCAGCACTGGATGTCACTATTCAAGCACAGATTCTGGATTTAATTCTGACATTGGTGGAACGACATAATCTAACCATGTTATTTATCTCTCACGATCTATCGGTGGTTCGCAGCATTTCTGATCGCGTGATGGTTATGCATCATGGTGTGTTGGTGGAACAGGGTGATACTGAGGCACTCTGGGCCAAACCTAAGCAAACCTACACACAGAATTTACTCAGAGCTATTCCTCTGGCAGATCCGAAAAAAGAACGCAGACGACTGTCTTCTCTTTAACACGGGAGTTTATTCGCCCGAAGCTCGGCACAGCAGTCCTCGCAACAGGCGCTGCTATATAGCCTCAGCTGCAGCTAATGCCGGTACCACGCAGACCACAATAACCGCCTGGGTTCTTAGCCAAGTACTGTTGGTGGTATTCCTCTGCATAGTAGAAGATTGGTGCCATCATAATCTCTGAGGTAATAGCACCGTAACCCAGATCGTTAAGCTGTTGCTGCACTGATTGCGCTGTTGATTCAGCAGCCTCTAGTTGTGCCGAACTAGTACAGTAAATTGCCGAGCGATACTGCGACCCGCGGTCGTTGCCTTGGCGCATTCCCTGAGTGGGATCATGTGATTCCCAGAATACCGATAACAATCGATCGTAACTAATTTGCTCCGGATCAAACACGACTAAAACTGCTTCAGTATGCCCAGTTAAACCACTACAGGCTTCCTCATAGGTGGGATTGGGCGTATGCCCCCCAGCATAGCCGACTGCAGTAGTTATGACCCCAGGCTGCTGCCAAAAACGTCGCTCCGCACCCCAAAAGCAACCCATGGCAAAATAAGCTACTTGCAAAGTCTCCGCGAAAGGTCCCTTGATCGGCTGGTGATGCACAAAGTGCTGATTATTGATCGGCATCTCAACGTCGCGACCCGGTAGGGCTTGATCAGCAGAGGGTATTTCAGAGGACTTAAAAAACATGACAAAACCCAGCTTAGAGCGCTGCCAAGCCTCGTTCAAGGTCGGCTTTAATATCAATAATATCTTCAAGGCCCACTGCGACGCGGATTAAACCATCACTAATACCTGCCTCCAATCTAGCCTCATCGGACAGACGACCATGGGTGGTCGTAGCCGGATGGACGATGGTCGTTTTGGCATCTCCTAAGTTGGCCGTTAGTGATAGCATTTGCGTGCTGTCGATCACACGCCATGCAGCGTCTTGCCCACCCTCAACTTCAAAGGCAACAACACCGCCAAAATCAGACTGTTGTTTTTTTGCCAATAAATGGCCGGGATGGTCTGGCAAACCACTGTAATATACTTTGCTGACCTTTGGATGTGCCTGTAACCAACTTGCTAAATCAGCGGCGTTGGCAGAATGAGCCTGCATACGAATCCGTAACGTCTCTAGGCCTTTCAGAAACACCCAGGCATTAAATGGACTCATGGTAGGTCCGGCCGCTCGTAAAAAGCCCTCTACCTGCTCCATTAATGTCGCACTGCCCACCACCGCACCACCGAGGCAACGACCCTGACCATCAATATATTTAGTCGCTGAGTGCACCACAATATCGGCGCCCCACTGCAAGGGTTTCTGTAATACTGGCGTACAAAAACAGTTGTCCACCACAAGCAATGCCTGTGCGTGCTTTGCCACAGCGGCCAATGCCTCAAGGTCGGCAATTTCCGATAGCGGGTTGGAGGGTGTTTCACAAAAAAGCATCTTGGTTTCCGGCCGTATTGCCGCCTGCCAAGCATCGATATCAACCAGCGGTACATAGGTCACCGATACACCAAATTTGGCGATATATTTATCCATCATCACCCTTGTGCTACCAAATACATCCTGCGAACAAACCACATGATCACCTGATTGCAGAAGCGCCATAATGACACTGAGTGTTGCCG
The DNA here is from genome assembly GCA_030741175.1 of Porticoccaceae bacterium. Classification (GTDB taxonomy): domain Bacteria; phylum Pseudomonadota; class Gammaproteobacteria; order Pseudomonadales; family Porticoccaceae; genus HTCC2207. Next base: position 7,331 of record JASLVT010000020.1, on the reverse strand, counting down.
CCATACCGGAGGCTGTAGCAACACATTGCTCTCCCCCTTCCATCGCAGCAAGACGTTTTTCAAAACTGCGTACCGTGGGATTGGTGTAGCGAGAATACACATTTCCCTGTGCTTCATTGCTGAAGTATTTGGCCGCCATAGCGGCACTCTCAAAGACATAACTGGAAGTCAAAAACATCGCCTCGGCATGCTCATTTTCATGCGTGCGCTGATAGCCACCCCGAATAGCCAAGGTATCCTGTTGCAAGTCGCCTGTATCCTTATCCATGTTTCTCTGCCGTTAGCGGTTAGGTCACACTGTTATTATGAATGCCAATCACCTCGCCTTTTACCGGCTCAGCATCGGCATTCGCTTTTTGTTTTGCCGCATCATTGCGCAACCGCTCAATACGATCCAAATAGGTGGTATCAACATCGCCAGTAATATAGTTGCCGTCGAATACAGAACATTCAAAGCGCTTAACCTCTTGATTGCCCTCAGTTCCAGAGGCAATCAGATCATCGAGATCTTGATAGATTATCCAGTCAGCTCCGATTATTTCACCCACTTCATCGTCACTGCGACCATGGGCAATCAACTCATTAGCCGATGGCATATCAATACCATATACATTGGGGTAACGTACGCCAGGTGCCGCTGATGCCATATAGACATTGTTAGCGCCAGCATCCCGAGCCATTTGGATAATTTCTTGTGATGTAGTGCCCCGCACAATACTGTCATCAATCAGCAGTACATTTTTGCCAGCAAACTCTAGTTTTACGGCATTGAGCTTTTGCCGCACTGACTTTTTGCGCTCAGTCTGTCCGGGCATAATAAAGGTGCGGCCAATGTAGCGATTCTTCATAAAGCCTTCACGCAACTTTACCCCCAACTTCTCGGCTAGCGCTTGCGCGGAAACGCGACTGGTATCAGGGATAGGGATCACTACATCGATATCATGATTTGGCCTGGTGCGCAGAAGCTTTTCGGCAAGCTTTTCACCCATACGAAGGCGACATTTGTAGACTGAAATATTGTCCATTAGCGAGTCTGGTCGAGCAAAATATACATGCTCAAAAATACAGGGCACTAGCTCATAGTCTGTCGCGCATTGCTGCAGATGAATTTCACCTGTCTTATCAACAAATAACGCCTCGCCCGGTGCCAAATCTCTGATTAAATCAAAGCCAAGACTATCTAGAACTACCGACTCTGATACCACCGCGTATTCTTTACCACTCTCAGTATCTCGGACACCGAAACAAAGTGGGCGAATACCGCGGGGATCACGGAAGGCGAACATACCATAGTTGGCAATTAGGCCCACTACGGCATAGGCACCGCGACACCGGTTGTGTACATGTTCAACAGCGGCAAATATATCACTACTGGTGGGCTCAAGTTTGCCGCGCGATTGCAATTCATGGGCAAATACATTGAGCAACACTTCCGAATCAGAATCGGTGTTGAGGTGCCGTAGGTCAGCGCGGAAAATATGTTCACGCAGTTCATCTGCATTGGTCAGATTGCCATTGTGCGCCATGCAAATGCCATAGGGAGAATTAACATATAGAGGCTGTGCCAGCGCTGGGCCTGAACTACCAGCAGTGGGATAACGCACATGACCAATACCAACATCACCAATTAGGCGAACCATATGGCTGCGGCGAAATACGTCCCGCACCAACCCCTCACCTTTACACTGATGTAATTCACCATTAGCTTCGGTAACAATACCGGCAGCATCTTGTCCACGGTGCTGCAACATCGTCAGCGCATCGTAGAGCCGTAAATTTACATCTGAAGTTCCTGATATTCCAACCACACCACACATGGGCTACATCCAACTCGTTATGAAGTCTTTAACAGCAGTTGCCACTTCTTTGCCCCAGGATTCAAAGTCCTGAAACAATGGAATAAGCGACGACGCCATCCACCAAGGATCCTGATCAACCGGCACAGCTTTAGGCAAAACAATGACTATCGCTAGCACCACCAACAATCCTCTAAACACACCAAAAACCAACCCCAACGTCCTGTCGGTTCCACTCAATCCAGTTGAACTAACCAGTTTTCCTAATAAAAAATTAACCATGGCACCCAGTAATAAGGTACCGACAAACAGCCCTGCCCAAGCAGCTAATTGGCGCATCGAGGCCAAGGCAATCACATTAACCAACATATCAGCTGCTATATCTTTGAAGGTCATAGCGACCACAAAGGCAGCTACCCAAATCACCAGCGACATGGCTTCCTTTACAAATCCCCGTATCAAACTGATCAGCCCAGAGATTGCAACGACACCAACAATAACTATATCTGCAGTTGCTATATCCATAAATGCTCGGCTAACAGAATCTAAAGTAGCGCAGCAAACAGCTTCGACTCGACCTTCAGAAGCTTGTCGATATTCACCTGATCCGCTGTCGCTCGACGTTTATCAATATTCGGACCGACCCATATCTCATAGAGGCGCTCATCCCGCTGATTTACTTTGTTAATAAACGCTTTAAAACTTTTATTGCGCAATGTTGTTAAGGCGGAGTCGGCATTGGCTTTATTGCCAAAGCTACCTACTTTTATATACCAACGTTTCGGCAAATTTTGTTCGTTCAATGCAATAGGTGCTTCATCTGCGACGGCGGGAACTAACTGGCTGACATCGAAGATAGCATTATCCAAGACATCACTTTTTACTGCTGCTGGACGTTCAGCCTTGATAACAGTGACCGCACTAATCTCAGGCGCCGCGGGTAGTTTGCTATTGCGGTCTATGCGGCTAGGATCAGTAAAATCAAATAGTACAGGGAGTATAACCAAACCCAGTGCACCCAACACCAAAGCGCCGACAATTCTTTGCTGTAAACCTTTACTCACTATTGACCTCTGCCAATATCAAATCCAAGACCAGTGCAACCGTATGAAAGGAGCCAAACACAACTACCTTATGTGATTCCGTTGCTCCATTAACGGCCTCTAAAAATGCCTGTTGGATAGATTCATACAAATCACCTGAATGACTGCTATTGTATAACAATTCGAGCAGGTATTGTCCTTTGCTAGCTCTAGAACTGTCGCTAATTTCGGCAATATGCCAATGCTCAATAACGGAGCTCATCTCGGCTACGATCCCCGACCAATCTTTATCACCCAACACTGAAGCCACTGCCAGAAACGGACCCTCCTCGTTGTGCAGATACTCGGCTAGTGCTCTAGCTGCCGCTGGGTTATGAGCAACATCTAGGATTATCTCCAACCCTTTGTAGTTTAGTCGTTGCCGCCGACCCATCAACACAACTCTATTAAGAGCGTCGCGACTGAGATCAGTGTCTAATGATAATCCCGCGGCATAGAGTGCCTGTAGCGCAAGGGTTTTATTAATAGCCAACAAACTTGACTGCTGTAATGCTTCAATCTGTAACAACCCCGAAGTACTAACGAGCTGGGCCGTAAATGGATCGCCCTCGGTATGCGCAAAATCAATGCCTGCATATAACGCCTTGGCACCAGTCTCTGCCACCATTTGCTTGAAACCTGAGGGATGGTCCTGCTCCCCTATTATCAATGGCCGATCGCGGCGCGCGATACCCAATTTCTCTCTGGCAATTTGCTCTCTGGTATCACCTAGCCACTCCTGATGATCCAAGGCGATACTGGTCAGCACAGCAACATCTGCATCAATAATATTAATTGCATCAAGGCGCCCGCCAAGCCCAACTTCTAAGAGCATGATATCTGGCCTTGTCTGATAAAAAATTAATAGCGCCGCTAGAGTGCCAAATTCAAAATAGGTTAGGGAAATACCTTGACACTGCATTTCAATCTGCTCAAATGCACTGACAATTGAACTGTCGGCAACAGGGTCTCCATTGAGACAAATACGCTCGTTGTAGCGCATAAAATGTGGCGAGGTGAACAGACCAACAGAGTAACCCTGCTCAAGTAATAGAGCCTGCATACAGGCGAGACAGGAACCTTTACCATTAGTCCCGGCGACGGTAATCGCCAGAGGTGCTTTGTGCTGCTTAAGGCCATGTGCCGCTTGCAACCGCTGCCAAACCTCATTTACACGGTGTAAACCAAGTTCTATCTCGCTGGGATGCCTGCTCTCTAGAAGATCCAGCCACTCAGCGAGACTGCGGTCAGTCATCGGCAGGTTCTGGTACGTTAATCAGTTTGGAGAGAATACTACTGAGGCGATTGCGCATCTGATCCCTACTGATAATCATATCAATATGGCCTTTCTCCAATAAGAACTCACTGCGCTGAAAACCCTTAGGTAGCTTCTGTCGAATAGTTTGCTCAATAATATTGGGGCCGGCAAAACCCGCACGAGCACCGGGCTCAGCCACATTCAAATCGCCTAACATCGCCAGACTGGCAGAGACGCCACCATAAACTGGGTCTGTCATCACCGAGACATAGGGCACTCCAGCGGCACGTAATCGCTCCAATACCGCACTGGTTTTAGCCATCTGCATCAGTGAGATCAAAGCTTCCTGCATACGGGCACCACCGGTTGCCGAAAAGCAGATAAACGGTCGCCGCTGTTCTAACGCTAAATTGGCCGCTCGGGTGAATTTCTCACCAACAGCGTAGCCCATGGAGCCACCATGAAAGGCAAACTCAAAGGCACAGGACACCACTGGAATACCTTTTAGATTGCCACTCATAGCAATCAGAGCATCTTTTTCACCAGTTTTTTTCTGTGCATCCGCGAGACGATCTTTATACTTTTTTACATCGCGAAACTTAAGTCGATCTATCGCTTCGACATCCTCTGCGATCTCTGTGCGACCCTCTGCATCGAGGAATATATCCAGACGACGACGGGCGCCAATGCGCATATGATGTCCGCATTTAGGGCAGACATCGAGGTTGCGTTCCAATTCGGGGCGATATAGCGGCGAGGCACATTTAGGGCATTTTTTCCATAACCCTTCGGGTACGGAATTGGCGCGATCATTTTTGGTTGCAGCGGGACCAGCAGGTCTAATGCGTTTCAGCCAGTTCATCAATTACCTTTTGCTAACTTACAGTCGTTAGGGGCTTCTTATTCGTCTCGGAGCCAAGTGACGGGCATTCTATCACGACAACTCCAATGGAGATAAGGTCTACAGCAAATTTTTATCTGTTTCACCGTATCGTATATTTTATCCTGAACTACAGTTGCGTTATACAATCAGAGCCTGTTTTGCATTGGCAATAAAAGTTGCCACTTTCTGTGGATCTTTGACGCCGGCGCTTAATTCCACCCCACCGCTGACATCAACCATATCCGGTTGAACCTGTATCACCGCTTGAGTAATATTGTCCGGTCTTAATCCGCCGGCAAGAATAAGTTTGAACTCTCTCTCCTGTGGTAATCGACTCCAATCAAACTGATGGCCAGTACCACCATATTGGTCGTCAGACCAAGCATCGAATAAAAACCCTCCATCAGCATTGTAGGCGGCAACCTCGGCGTTTAAATCCAATCCCTCGCGCATGCGGATAGCGCGAATAAATGGAAAGCTAAACTGCTGACAAAAGGCTGGACTTTCATCGCCATGAAACTGCAATAGATCTGGCCGGACTTCATTGATTACTCGCTTAACAAAATCTGCATCCGCATTGACCAATAATGCTACCGCCAACGTCTGCGGCTCAATAGCGGAACGAATCTCTGCGGCCTGCTCAATGCTCACATAGCGGGAGCTTTTACTATAGATCACCAAACCGAGCGCATCTGCACCAGCCCGCTGAGCCATCAACGCCTGCTCAACATTGGTGATACCACAAATTTTTACCTGCACTGACATAACGAGTACTCTTTTATTGCAATTGATTTGGCAGAAACAAGGGCCCTCTGGGTAGCCTCGGTATCGCAAACTGTTGCGGGTACTTAACATCGACTAAATATAAACCATTGGGTGGTGCCGTGGCAGCACTGTAACGACGATCACCATCAATAAGCAACTGTTTGATCCAATGGGGTTGCTGCCGCCCAAGACCCACTTCCATTAGAGAACCCACGATATTGCGCACCATATGCAGAACAAAAGCATTCGCAGTTATCTCAAACACCAATAGCTGACCACACTGATAGATATTCGCCGCGGTCACATTGCGGAAAGGTGATAAGGACTGGCAACCCGAACCACGGAAGGCAGAAAAATCTTGTTCGCCTAGCAAATATTGACAGGCATCCTGCATGACCTGTGCATCTAGCGGAAATTTCACCCAGGTTACACCATCGGCCAAGATCGCGGGACGAGCATTACCAGCTGCCATGACATAGCGATAGGTTCGGGAAGTTGCGCTGTGGCGAGCATGGAAATCGCCTTCAATCTCATCAGCCCAAAGCAGAGCAATACTATTCGGCAACTGGCTGTTGGCTCCCTGTACCCAATTGTATCCACTGCGCTCGGCGCTGCTATCGAAATGTATTACCTGATGACTGGCATGCACTGCAGTATCGGTGCGTCCTGCACAACTCAGTATTACTGGCGCATCGGCAACGTAACTGAGGGCGCGCTCTAATTCAGCCTGCACTGAGGGACTATGCGTTTGTTTTTGAAATCCACAAAAAGTACTGCCGTCGTATTGAACGACGGCAGCATAGCGCTTGATTCCACTGGGTAACTGTTGCCCGCCTGGAATCCTGCAATTTGGGGTGTAAACCCAATCAGGCATAGATGATGCTTTCCCTCACGAGGTGCCAATACTATCCAATACAGCTTGAGCTCTGGCTTTGTCAGCTTCATCGGCCTCTTCAATAATCTCAAGTAGAATTTCTCGAGCACCATCTGCATCACCCATTTCGATATAGGTCGCGGCAAGATCCAACTTAACATCAATTGAATTGATCTCATCCATATCTTCCAGATCTTCAAACTGATCCAGATTGGCCGTTATATCAGCAAGGGCATCAGCTTCTGCGCCAATAGGCTTCTGCAATTCATCAGCCCCAGGTAGACTTTGGTCCTCCTGTGGGTTTGCCGGCTGCACATTCTCGAAATCAGCAGACCCCTCTTCCGCAGACTCATCATCTTCGAGCGGCTTCGGCTCCGTGGCAGGGCTAACATTGGCAAAAATACCGCCATCCATAAAACTGTCATCGAGGAAATCTTCATCAAGCACCGATTCGGCGAGTTCATCGACAACTTTTTTATCCCTGTTCTGTGAATCACCGGATGACTGCTCTGATTGCTGAGCACTGTCTTCTGTAGTTGAGGCTTCTGACTCTGCTAATGACTCTTCCTCCGCTGAGGGCTCTTCTCCCGCTGAGGGCTCTTCTTCCGCTGAGAGCTCTTCTTCCGCTGAGAGCTCTTCTTCCGCTGAGAGCTCTTCTTCCGCTGAGGGCTCT
>JASLVT010000209.1 GCA_030741175.1 Porticoccaceae bacterium | reverse complement strand
ATGAAGTCAAACGAGAGTCTATGGCGCGTATTCATGGTGAGGTCGATGAGGCTATGATTAAACGACTTACCGATGGTGTTATTCTCGAGGATGGGATCGCAAAATTTCAAACCGTTAAAGCGCAGCACGCGCGCAACCAAGAGGAGCGTGGCGGCAGTAATCGTTGGTTTCGAGTGATTCTAGCAGAGGGTCGCACTAGAGAAGTGCGAAGGCTGTGGGAGTCTCAGGGTGTAGAGGTCAACCGCCTTAAGCGTATTAGCTACGGTCCGATTGAACTGCCTTCATTTGTGCGGCGCTCAGAATACATCGAGTTGGAGCCCAAAAAAGTAGTTTCATTGTTTCGCGCAGTCAGTCTTAAACCACCTCGATTCAGTGAGAAAACAGTTTACAGGGACATCCGCGAGCGCAAGGAGAAAAAATTGCGTGCCCGCGGTGATACAAGCAGGCGCTAATTAGCGAATTTGAGCATTAATTGATTGCCCATTGACGCCGACGCTGTCGGGTCCCAGTAAAAATAAATAGGCAGGCATAATTTGCTCAGGCGTTTTGAGATGATCGGGGTTTTCAGCAGGGTAGGCTTGGGCGCGCATATTGGTGCTTGTGGCGCCGGGATTAATGGCGTTGATACGCACTGAGCCTACACCGTCTACCTCAGCAGCCCAAGTCTGTACCATCCCTTCTATGGCAAACTTAGAGATTGCATAGGCACCCCAAAAAGCGCGACCCTGTCGTCCAACACTGGATGTAGTAAACACCACTGAAGCATCATTGGATTTCTCTAGCACGGGCATTAAGGCTTGAGTCATTTGGAATTGTGCGGTCATGTTGATCTGCATTACCTTATCCCAGACATCCTGTCGATAATTGCTCAGCGGCGTGCGCTGTCCGAGCACGCCGGCATTGAGTAGCAAACCATCGAGACGTCCAAATTGCTCATCTAGCGCCACTGCTAGCTGCTCATAATCTTCAGGTTTGGCACCTTCAAGATCGATAGGGTAGATCAGTGGTTGCGTGCAATTAGCCGCTACTATTTGATCATAGACTTGTTCAAGTTTTGCCACTGTCCGGCCGGCTAAAACAACTGTTGCACCAGCTTGTGCAAAAGCACAGGCAGCAGCTTTGCCGATGCCATCCCCGGCGCCGGTGACAAAAATAATGCGGTCTTTTAGAAGATCAGTTGAGCCTTGATACTGGATGATTTGTTGCTCAGTTAGCACTGGTGTTTCCTTTTAGTTGAACAGTAATGAATGGAGTTGCTGAGACTGATTTACCACATAGTCAGCACCCCATTGAGCAATATTTTCGCCCGCCTCAATATAGCCCCAAGCGGCGGCGATGGTGGTCATGTCGGCGGCCCGGCCCGCCTCAATATCACGCACATGATCACCTATATAGAGGCAGTCCGACGGCGATATTTGGATTTCATTGCATGCCTTGTGAATTCCCTCTGGATCAGGTTTGGGTTGGTTTACATGGTCAGGGCAAACCACTGTTGCTGCCTGATTGATAAGGTTTAATTGACTTAGCACTGCCTGCGTATAGCGCCATGGTTTATTAGTGACGATGCCCCAGGGTATCTGTTGCTGATGACAGGTATCAAGCACCTGCTGTAAACCGTTAAAAAGTACTGTTTTATCGGCCAAATTGGCAAAGTAGAGCTCAAGGAATTCTTCACGCAGGGTTTCAAACTGTTGGTCGCTGGGGTCAATGCCAAAGCCAACCTGAATCAATCCCACTGAGCCATTAGTTACGCTGGTGCGCACGGCATCATTGGATATGGGCGTGCGACCATGCAGTTCAAGTTGTTTGTTGAGCGCGGTAATAAAGTCTGGCGCGGTGTCCAGCAAGGTGCCGTCAAGATCAAAGAGTAGGGCTTTAAAATCTAACATGGCTTGCGTGCGCAGATCATATAGTTAACGTCGACATCACGCGTATCCAGTTTATAGGTCTTGGTGATCGGGTTGTAGAGCAGGCCGGTCATCTGATCAATTACTAAACCCGCTTGGCGAATCCATTGCCCCAGCTCCGAGGGACGAATAAATTTACTGTACTCATGGGTGCCTTTGGGTAGCATCCGCAGTACATATTCGACGCCGATAATAGCCAGTAGATAAGATTTGGGGTTGCGATTGATGGTTGAGAAAAATACGGTGCCCCCTGGCTTGCATAGCTCGGCACAGGCGGCGACCACAGAACTGGGATCCGGCACATGCTCTAGCATTTCAAGGCAGGTAACGGTATCGAAGCTAGCGGCATGAGCTTTGGCATAGTCCTCGGCAGTAGATTTCTCGTAATTGACAGTCACCCCTGACTCAAGCTTGTGCAAATTACCCACTGCTAGTGGTGCTTCACCCATATCGATACCGGTAACATCAGCGCCTCGTTGCGCCAGTGCCTCGCAGAGTATGCCTCCACCACAGCCGACATCGAGGATGGTTTTCTCCGCCACAGGCGCTAGGCTGTCGATCCAATTGGCGCGCAACGGGTTGATATCATGCAGCGGCTTAAATTCGCTGTTGCGATCCCACCAGCGACTGGCTAGCTCCTCAAATTTGCGGATTTCATTGGGGTCAACGTTTTGGCCTTCTGACATAAATTTATTCCAGGATGACTCAGTTTGCGATTTTGTTACGCCATTCTCCAGCGGTCTGGATCAGGCTCTCCTTATCTAGAGTTTTCAGCTGTCCCTCACTGAGCAACGGCTTGCCTGCAACCCAGCTGTGAGACACATGATTACCAGCATTGCAGTACACCAGCTGTGAAGCGGGATTATACAGAGGTTGTAGCGCAATAGAATCCATATTCACGGCGATCAAATCGGCTGACTTGCCTGCCTCAATACTACCAATTTCACTATCCCAACCCAACGCCTTGGCGCCGCTGATGGTGGCCATGCGAAGCGCGGCATGCGCATCTAACGAGCTGGCATCAGCCGTCGCGTTTTTGGCGAGTAGCGCAGCTGTTTTTACTTCGGCAAATAAGTCCAGATCATTATTGCTGGCCGCGCCGTCG
>JASLVT010000208.1 GCA_030741175.1 Porticoccaceae bacterium | reverse complement strand
CGGGGGGGAAGATAGCACCTCAACTCTGGCATGTTGGTGCTGTACGTAAAACCGGCACACTACCCGAGGGGGATGTGCCAGGCTATGGTCCATCAGGCATGAATGTGCCGGGCAAGGTTAATCGCGAAATAATGACGCAACAGGACATTGATGAGGTGATTGCCGCGTTTGCCCAAGCTGCCGCAGATGCACAAGCAATTGGTTGTGATGCGGTTGAATTACATGGTGCTCATGGTTACCTAATTGATCAGTTCTTTTGGCAAGGGACTAATCAGCGGGATGATCATTATGGGGGTTCTTTAGACAATCGCAGTCGTTTTGCACTGGAGATTATTGAGGCTGTACGCGCAGCTGTGGGGCCAGACTTCCCCATTATTTTGCGATGGTCGCAGTGGAAACAACAGGATTACACTGCTCGCCTAGTGACGACACCGCAGGAACTCGAACAATTCTTATTGCCGCTATCTGAAGCAGGAGTGGATATTTTCCACTGCTCGCAGAGACGTTTTTGGGAGCCGGAATTTGAAAATAGTGAGCTTAATTTGGCGGGCTGGACGCAACAGATTACCGGCAAACCCGCGATTACAGTCGGCAGTGTAGGTCTGGACGCAGACTTTACGCCCAAGCCCGGCGAAGTGACATTTAAAGAGGCTGACCCAGCAAGTTTGGATACCTTATTGCAGCGTATGGATCAGGGTGAATTTGACTTGGTGGCGGTGGGCCGCGCGTTAATCGCCAATCCAAATTGGGTTAATTTGATACAGGCAAAACGGATGGATGAATTGCAGCCATTCCGTAAGCAGCATCTGGGCGAATTAGTCTAAGAGCGATAAAGCAAAATAAATAGATAGTGCGGATTGGAAAATGGGGGCGGTAAATAATGGAGCTTAAAGACAAAATAGTGGTGATTACTGGTGCTGGCAGCGGTATCGGGCGCGCGTTGGCGGTGCGATTTCATACTGAGGGTGCTAAACAAATTGTCTGCGCCGACATCAATATTGATAATGCAAAGGAGACCGCTGATATGATCGGCGGTATCGCTATGATGGCAGATGTGTCACGCGAGGAAGATACGGCCCGTATCATTGAGGATACTGAAACTACTATTGGCCCTATTGATCTGTTCTGTTGCAATGCCGGTGTTGGTCTTGGCCAGAACATCGACTCACCCAACGCGGAATGGCAGGCGATTTGGGATATCAATGTTATGTCCCATGTGTACGCCGCTCGTCATCTAGTGCCGCGCATGGTTAAACGAGGTGGTGGTTATTTTCTCAATACCTCGTCTGCCGCAGGCTTGCTCAATCAAATCGGTGGTGCCGCCTACGGTGTTACCAAGCATGCTGCGGTCGGTTTTGGCGAGTGGTTGGCGATTCACCACCAGCATGAGGGTATTGGTGTGTCTATGCTCTGTCCACAGGCAGTGCGCACCGCCATGACTGCGGTTGAAAACGACGCCGTGGCCGCCGCTGCCAACAATGGCATGATAGAACCGGAAGAGCTCGCCGATACGGTAGTCGAGGAACTGCGCAAAGAGAGTTTCTTGATATTGCCCCACCCAATTGTAAAAGAGTACATGCAAAACAAAACCACCAACTACGACCGCTGGATTGGTGGTATGAATAAATTGATGCGCAAAATCACCGGTGTTATTTAGGGTTAGATTTTAGCGTTAAACTTTAGAGTTAGATTTTAGGATTAGATTTTAGGAGAGTAGCAGATGGGCTTCGAATTAAGTGCCAGAGCGGAAGATCTGAATGAACGTTTAAAGGTATTTATGGATGAGCATATTTACCCCCGAGAGCGAGATTTTGAAGAATTTACTACCGATCAGAATAATCTATGGCAATACCCAGACTGGTATCAGGGGTTAAAAGATGAGGCAAAAAAGCAGGGACTATGGAATCTGTTTTTACCCCAGGAATACAAGCCTTGGAGTCCCGGGTTAACCAATTTAGAAATAGCGCCACTATTTGAAACCATGTCTCGATCTGCTTGGTCTCAGCAGATATTTAATTGCAATGCGCCCGATCGCGGCAATATGGAAGTGCTAGCGAAATACGGCACACCGGAGCAGCAAAAACAGTGGTTGGAGCCCTTATTGGCCGGCGATATCCGTTCTGCCTATGCCATGACTGAGCCTGATGTTGCCTCATCTGATGCCACTAATATGGAGCTTAAAATTGAGCGCGATGGTGATGAATATGTTCTTAATGGCCGCAAATGGTGGACTACCAATGTGATTGGTTCCGCTTGCAAAATTATGCTAGTGATGGGTAAATCGAATCCAGATGGACCGCGCCATCAACAGCACAGTACCATCCTAGTGCCCACAGATACACCGGGAGTGACAATGTCTCGTCCACTTAAGGTCATGGGTGAATACCACTCACCTGGCGGCGAGGGGGATATGATCTTTAGTGATGTTCGTGTGCCTGTAACCAATCTGATTCTCGGTGAGGGTCGAGGGTTTGAAATTGCGCAGGGTCGTTTGGGGCCGGGTAGATTTCAATATGCCATGATGTTTGTGGGCATGGCTCAGCGTAGCTTGGAACTGATGTGTGATCGAGCACAAAAGCGCGTCGCCTTTGGTGAACCACTAAGTAAAAAAACCAGTGTTCAGCATGAGATCGCACGCAGTCGCTGTGATATAGAACAATGCCGGCTTTTGGTATTGGCCGCCGCTGAAAAAATGGATAAATACGGCCTTGATGCTGCTCGAGAAGATATCTCCATGCTGAAGATTGTGGCGCCAAAGATGTGCGAGGATGTGTCTAGCCGCGCTATGCAAATATTTGGTGGTATGGGTGTTTGCCAGGATACCCCGCTAGCGCAGATTTGGACAACTAGTCGGTTCTGTCGCATCGCCGATGGGCCGGATGAAGTGCATATGTCTCAGTTAGCCAAGATGACCATGCGCTCGCTCAACAGACAAGCACAACAGTAGCCGAAAGAGGGAGAATGAATAATGAGTTTTTCATCTAATGTACTGAGTATCGAAAAGCAGAATAACGTTGGTATTATCTGGCTGGATC
>JASLVT010000207.1 GCA_030741175.1 Porticoccaceae bacterium | reverse complement strand
CATTTATCCAGTAATTTTAGACGGGACAGATGAAGTACCTTTGAAAGATTTTGTTCTAGATAACATCCACTTAGGTGCAGGAGAAAAGCCTAATACGATCAGGTTTATTGATAACAAAACTATGTTTTTCCGAAATATGACTGTTGACAATCAACCACTCAAAGCCTTGGTTGATGATGCCTCGGAGTCTACGCTTATCCCACAGTCAGCCAACATACCACCAGACGTTTACGCTGGAGAAGAGCAAAGTATCAGCCTAACACAAGGCAACAGTATCCTGCTGTCAGGTGATGCGGTCGATATAGACAATGACCCTATGACATTTCAATGGCAGACGGTATCAGCGAGTGCAGAACCAGTCTCCATTGGAGAAGATGCTGAGGGTAATAACCTATATTATCCCTTTGGTGATACAACTAACGTCAGATTTTCTACTCCTAATGACCTTAAAACGGAGGTACTTTTTGAGCAACCGGGAACCTATCGGTTACGCCTCAATGTCAGTGATGGGGAGTCCACAGGCTATCATACCGTTTTTATCGAAGTGAGGCGTTGATGACTACGACTATCGTGACTGAGGCTATCAAAAATATCGTGCAATTATTCCACGAAAATAAACATGTCTACTGAGACCTTACCCAGCATCGCTTTTATCGGCGAATGTATGATTGAATTGAGATCTGATGATAAAGCTAACATATGTCATGGCTTTGCTGGGGATACTCTAAATACTGCAGTCTATCTAGCTAGATTGCTACCGCTAAACCAACATCAAATTTATTTTGTAACCGCTCTAGGTGTCGATGATTTTAGTAATGCAATGATCGATTATTTCCAAAGTGAAGGAATTAGATGTGACAAAATTCGACGGCTTTCTGAAAGACAACCGGGCTTATACTATATAAACGTAGATAGCGCGGGTGAGCGCTCTTTTCAGTATTGGCGGGATCAATCTGCTGCTCGATATTTATTTAGTGGCCATGAATATAACAATGAACTACATTCCCTTGTGAACATGGACTACCTCTATTGCTCCGGTATCTCCCTAGCAATTCTGTCAGATCCAGATCGACAAAAATTAATTGATTTATTAGCTAACGCAAAAACTCAGGACACTAAAATTTTTTTTGATAGTAACTATCGCCCTGCGCTCTGGGACAATATAGATCAGGCTCGGTATTGGTATCAACAGATTCTCGCAATGACTGATATCGCATTTCTAACCTATGACGATGAATGTGAATTATGGGGCGACCAAAGTCCAGAGCATGTTTTTTCTCGATGCAAAGTCTTTGATATCCCCGAAATAATACTTAAACGTGGTGCACAACCCTGCCTAATTAAAACAGCTACAAGAACATATGCTGTTGACGCTGTAACTATATCCTCCGATCGGATTGTCGACACAACAGCAGCCGGAGACTCTTTTAATGCGGGCTATTTAGCAAGTCGCATGCAAGGAGAAAACTGTTCTAAAACATGTGCGGCAATGGGACACCAGTTAGCCTGTATAGTCGTCCAGCATCAAGGCGCCATAGTTTCTCGAGATATCGTTAGCCAGAAATTTTGAATCAGATTAATAATGAACGCTTTAAAAACGCTAATTACGTTAATAGCGTAATCACAAAGATTTCGAGATAATTTCCTCAATATCTTTAACTAAATCGGGTAGCTGGGCAATGTTCTCTAGAGCTTCACGCATCAATTGCTGATTGGGCTGTGGAAACTTTTTCCATCTAGTTAATGGTGTAACTAATCTCGCTGCCACCTGCGGATTTACAGAATTAAGTGCACATATCTGTTGCTGTAAAAACTCATAGCCAGAACCATCGATGTTGTGAAAATTCACCAGATTGGCGGAACAGAACGCACCAATCAGGCTACGAATTTTATTGGGGTTGGTCATATTAAACGCTGGATGCTGCATCAGGCTCTGAACCCGTTGCAACCCATTGGTTTGACTATTGGTGGCCTGTATCTGTAGCCACAGATTCATCACCAAGGCTTCATGCCGATATTGTTGCTCAAACTGTTGCAATGCCTCTGCCGCATACTCCGCAGCCACTGGACAATTCACCAGTGCCGACAGGGCCGCCGACTGATCAGTCATATTGTCAGCCGATTGGAACTGTTGCCAAGCTAATTCAGGACCGATACTGTCAACCAGCATAAGATAGCTCAATGCTGCGTTTTTCAATGCCCGACGACCTATTTGCTCCGCCACGGGGGCATAGCTCTGTTGAACATTATGACGATTGTAGGTCTCGACAAGCTTGTCTTGTAGCGCCTCAGCAATGGCGCGACGCGCAAAGTGACGCGCCTGATAGATTGCCTGAGCCTGTATCTCGGTCGCTCGCTCGTGCAACTGTGCTTCACTGGGAAGCTGCAACATCAGTTGCACCATGGCGGGATCGAGATTCTGATCCTCTAGTAATGAAGCGAAAGCCTCGATTAATTTTGCATCCATAATCATAGGACGCTTGGCAATGGCATCGTCCGTTAAGCGCTGTAGCACCATAAAGGATAATGTTTGGCAGGCATCCCAACGATTAAAGCCGTCCGTGTCATTCGACATTAAAAATGCCAACTGTTCAGGACTGTAGTTATAGTCCAACTTAACAGGTGCAGAGAAACCTCTTAGCAGTGAGGGAATTGGCTCTTCGTCAATATTCTCAAAAATCATATGCTGCTTGGCGTCTGTCAGTTCCAATACCATTTCTTGGTCGCCAGCCGCATTGACTGCGAGCTCTCCCTTTTTACCCAACAATCCAAGTTTGACTGGGATGACAAAAGGCAGCTTATTTTTCTGTCCGGGGGTTTCTGGGCAACTCTGAGTAAACTCTAGTCGATAGGTTTTAGCTGTAGCATCATATTCAGAGCGCGCAGCAAGCTCGGGCGTACCAGCTTGCTTATACCAGCGTCGGAACTGACTTAAATCACGACCACTGGCATCTTCCATGGCTTTGACAAACTCTTCGATAGTTACCGCTTGGCCATCATGTCGATCAAAGTATAGATCGGTGGCCTTTCGATAAAGTTCTTGCCCCAATAATGTATGGTACA
>JASLVT010000206.1 GCA_030741175.1 Porticoccaceae bacterium | reverse complement strand
AGAGTTTCGCTCAGCGCCAAGGCAGCAGCAACGGACCCACCGGCTGACACACCGCAAAAAATACCCTCCTCTCTGGCCAGCCGACGCATGGCATTTTCCGCATCGCTCTGCGATATATCCATAATCCTGTCCACTTTGGCTGCATCAAAGATACTCGGCATATAGGCCTTTGGCCACCGTCGGATGCCCGGGATGGAAGCTCCGTCCTCTGGTTGTAATCCAATTATTTGAACATCTGGATTTTGAGTTTTTAGATAGGCTGACACACCCATAATGGTGCCTGTGGTTCCCATTGAACTGACAAAATGGGTAATACTACCCTCGGTATCCCGCCAGATCTCCGGACCGGTACCTTGATAATGAGCAAGAGGGTTATCAGGATTATTAAACTGATCTAGCACAGTCCCCTTGCCTTCAGATTGCATTTTTTGCGCGAGGTCTCGAGCACCCTCCATACCTTCAGATTGACTCACTTCGATCAACTCAGCACCATAAGCTGTCATAGCCCATTTGCGCTCATCGGTAGCATTGTCCGGCATGATTAAAGTCATCCGGTATCCACGCATTGCCGCCGCCATAGCCAGAGCAATTCCTGTGTTACCGCTGGTCGCTTCTATGAGATGATCACCCGGTGAAATTTCACCTCGTGCTTCCGCTGCTTTGATCATATTTAGAGCGGGTCGATCTTTGACGCTTCCGGCTGGATTATCACCCTCGAGTTTGGCCAAAATGGTATTAGACGTTTTGCCAGGCATGCGCCGCAACGCCACCAGCCGAGTGTTGCCAACACAATGCTCTATGCTTGGGTAATCCATAATAAGATCTTCAGTAATTAGATTTTTAATCGCCATTGTGCCTCAAGCGCGTTATCCATGCCTCAATAAGCTAGTTATATCAAAGAACTTTTCTATCTATAGCAAGCTAAACTAATACCGCATAGGCTAATGCATATTGTTGTTCGTCTGATAAACTCAACAGCACGCGCTTACCATTCAATGCAATCATGGTATCTAATGCGCCCCCACTAAGCTCAACTCCCGGCGCACCCAAAGCATCTTTCACAATCAGGATATCTTGAAAACTCACACCCCGACCAATACCAGTACCCAGTGCTTTGGCTACAGCTTCCTTGGCCGCAAATCGTTTAGCTAAAAAGGATATATCTTGCTTGAGTCTCTGATAATCCTGCTGCTCAGCGTCACAGAGTATACGCTGAATAAACTTATCCCCCTGCCGCTCAACCGCATCAGCAATTCGTTTTATCTCAACAATATCCGTGCCTATTGCTAAGGCCATGCCCCTACCCCTGTATTATCGGACTGTGCCAGAATGATTATTTACTGACATTATATGCTGTCTGTACAACTCACGACTATGTAACTGCCTGCCACCCAAATAAAAATCGATTACTCTGCGATTAATTTGCTTTGCTGCCCTCAAAACCGAAGGTATTGAGAAGTCTGCATTGACCAATCCTATTAAATCGCTTCCACAAATTGCATTGGGGTCCTGTGAACTAGCAACGACAGTCAAACCTCGCTCTGGAACATATTGATAACGAAGGTCAGCGTCAATCTCCAAACCCTGACTATCGATGTCTAATACCAATCCATACCCTAATTCCTCAAGCAGAGACATCTCTATATGTCTCAGCATTAACTCGTTGGAGCCATGATCAGCCAACTGCGTTATGAACTGCTGATAATCACTGTAGAAGTGAGGATGAGGATCTTGCTCGTGCATTAATCGATATAGCAATTCATTAATATAAAGACCAGTAAACAGCGCTTCTCCCTGCAGAAATACTGGGGCCTGAATAGCATCGGCTCCCGTGAGGGTTTTAAGATCTCCATTACCTTGCCAGCTCAACTGATGCTCGGTATAGGGAAACAGAGCCCGGCTGATACCTTTTTTATTGGGCTTGCGAAACCCCTTAGCCACGCAGCGCACACGTCCATAGTCACGGCTGTAAAGATCAACCAGCAGGCTAGTTTCTCGATAGGGTGTCTGATGCAACACAAAACCTAGTTCGGCTTCGATACGCACGACAATTACTCGTCCATATAGCCGAGGCTTCGGAGTGCTCGCTCATCATCCGACCAACCACTGCGAACCTTAACCCAGGTTCTGAGCATTACTTTGCAATCGAGAAGACTTTCCATATCCGCACGTGCTTGGGCACCAATTTTCTTTATTCGCTCGCCATTGCTACCAATAATGATTTTTTTCTGACCATCTCGCTCAACCAAAATCAAAGCACTGATATGAGTAATCTTTTTCTCGACTCGAAATTCTTCAATCTCTACTGTTACCTGATAGGGAACCTCTGCTCCCAACTGACGGGTAATTTTCTCTCTTACAATTTCAGCAGCCAGAAAGCGTTCACTACGATCGGTAATCTGATCTTCTGGAAACATATGCTCTCTCTCCGGCATATAAGTCCTAATTTTTTCTTCTAATTCTGCCAGATTAGTTTTACGTAGAGCCGACAGAGGCAATAGCTCTGCGGCATCAACCTTATCAGACAAAAACTGGAGGTGGGGCAACAGCGCCTGTTTATCCTCGATCATATCGACTTTATTCAACGCCACGATCACTGGGACGGTGCTATTACTCAGATACTTGGCGACATATTCATCCGCCTCGCTCCATTCAAAACGATCAACCACAAACACCACAACATCAACGTCCGCAATAACACTCGCAGCTGAACGATTCATCACTCGATTGATAGCGCGTTCCTGATTAGTGTGAATACCTGGCGTATCGACGAAGATCATCTGCAGATCACCTTCTGTCTTAATCCCCAACAATGTATGTCTCGTGGTTTGTGGCTTGCGTGAGGTGATGCAAAGTTTCTGTCCAACGATATGATTGAGCAGTGTCGACTTACCCACATTGGGCCGGCCAATAATAGCGACATATCCACAGCGTGCAGATGCTTCGGTCACAAGCTCTGCTCCAGATCATTTAGAATTTGTTGTGCGACCAACTGCTCGGCTTTGCGCCTGCTACTTGCAGTCGCACTATAATCTTGAGGTAGAGGGTCAATTTTGCAATTCACGGTAAATAGCCGACTATGCGCTTCACCGCCTGTATGAG
>JASLVT010000205.1 GCA_030741175.1 Porticoccaceae bacterium | reverse complement strand
GAATCAATCGGCTCTGGGGCAATAATAGTTACCTTACCTTTGACTCTGGGATCCAAAACAAAGGATTTGCCGGTTATCTCTGCAACACTTTCAATTACACTGCGAATATCTGCATCGCGAAAATTGATTCTCACTTGCTCGGCGGCCCAGCTTTCCGCCATCATCAGCAGCGATAGAAACATCGCACCCATTGTCTGAGCCAACCTGCCACAAGCAGTCTTAGACCTTCCATTGCTCTTTATTGCTATGATTTTCATGTTATCGACCCAATCCAATATTCGGTAATACTTTTGCCGCCAGACTGGCTGCATTGACATAAATTATTTGCTCTTGACCACCGCGCATCACTGTCACTGGCAAGTTGCTATTAGTGCTAAACTTGGCCCATTGCGCTGGATTACTCATCAACTCCTGCACCGACGCGCCATCAACTGCTATCACCACATCGCCCTCTTGCAGATCAGCAATTGAGGTAATCGCTGTGGACAGGTTATTGAGTTTCAATCCGGCATTACCGCCGGCACTGACAGGTACTGCACCAAACATGTTAGCCAGAGCAAAACCCTCAGTGGGTTGTTGCGTCAACACCTCCGACTCAACTTCCTCAGTCTCTATAATACTCTCCGGTTTTTTCATTAGCACCTGCTGATTGAGGCCATTTTTTCGCACCACAATACGATAGGTTTCGATATCCACCAGAGCATATTCTGCATTGAGCTCATCGCCTTTATGATAAACAGCTTCCGGTTTACCATTGAATTTCAATGTGGCAAACGAATCATCACCGGCAATCATAACACCTAGGAGTTCCGCGTTTATATTGGCTTCAGGAAGCTCGCCATGTTTTTCATCAGTGGCCTCTACCACGAGGCTAGCGCTACGAAACCAGTTCCAAGACACTAATGCTGGTTGAGAAGTCCGAGGCATATCATTGAAACTAGGATCAGAGGTTTTGCTGAGCTGCGCCACAATCAAAACAGCAAAATAACTACAGACCAGTAACAGTAACCCCATCAGGTTCCTCTGCAATCCTGTGAATCGACTATAACCTAACTTATCGCGCAACAAGTTGCACCTCCAAATTACCAGTCATCGTGTTGGGATCCTCGGCAGACTCGAGAAGTTGCAAACTCTTCACCATATAACCATCACAAGCGATTTCGTGGACTAACCGCATGATTGAATTTGCATCTGAACCGGTAAAACTCAGATTAAACGTATCGCCAACTTCCTGAATGCTGCCTAATTTCAATTGATTGCGTCGCACCAAGCGGCTCAGCACCTTCCTAAACGAACTCTGAGAGACCATTTTCACCGAGCAATTATTGGATAATCGCGAGACAACCTCGCGTTGCTGATGAAGCCATTGTAGATCTCCCTGTAGCTGAGAATACTGGGTAGATAATGCGCCGTGCTTATGCCAAGAGGGAAGCACTGTCATGTAGATAAGAGCGGCCACTAGCAGAGTAGCACCGACACTTAGAAATACCTTTTCCCGCGGTTGCAGCTTGGATACGCTGTCTTGCAGGGAAGCGATAAGTTTATTCATAGACGCCCCACCTGATCAGGATTAATCATCAGCACCAGTACATCGGTGGCCGCGCCAGCTCTATCCACTGACTTCTGAGTTATAGCAATCTGATAGCCTGGGATATTCAAATCTCTGGTTTTGAGCTTCTCGCCGTTGCCAACAGTCAACTCGAGACTGTCTTTATCGGCGACCAAACTAATCAGATCGCAGTCACAGGTGGTCATGAGCTCATCTAGAGCAAGCAACGCCGCCACTGACCCATCAGTTAATGCGCGCTGCTGCACAAAGCCCGCGTCCAGACGCGCCGCCACCGCTGCCCTGATATCTGTAGAGCCCTGACGAGCACCAGGCAACAACCTTGAGTAATCTCTGACCAATTGCTTCTCTAGAGCCTGTACCTGACTGTGAAAAAAGCTGCTGGATAACTGCAGGTAACCCATCATTAATGCCAGCGCCAGCACTCCCAATCCCAACGCGGGCAACCATGTTGAGGCAGGTAGTGAGCCAGTTGAGGGTCGATACTGTCCCGACAACAAATTGGCTGCCATGGACATATCGGCAAAGGTCCAATCGATGCTGGCATCGTTGATATCAGCTAACTGTCGCAAATGCTCCGGCACCAACATTGGGTCTGGCACTGAAATCGACAACCTAGGGCGTGCATCCTCTGTTGCCAACAGACTATCAATCATGGTCCAAGCGACATCTGCGCTGGCAGCAAAACCTTGATCTGCGCCTGTCCGCACCAGACAGTGACCATCGCGCCAACCAACATTGACCCGCCCCTGTTCCCAGGGCAAAGCCAGGTAATCTGGCACCATCCCTTGCACCGCCACGCCAGCATTATCCGCCACCCGCTGCCATTCGCGCATATCCTCGTGGCTCACTGCCATTATCTGCAACTGCCCACTCCCGCTGCGACCGGCAATCACAAAGTGCATCTCCGCGACAGGTTGCAAAATCCGATCCTCGAGCAACCAGGGTATCAGTTCCGGCCATTTGCGTTCGGGCGCAGTGGGCACATCGATAAGGTGCAATCCAACGCGCTCAGAGGGTACCCACAGCTGCATAGGCACAGCATTAGAGCCGGCCACCGACTCAAAGGCAGCACCTTGATTGGTAATACGGCGGTCTAGGTTGTAAATATGATCAACTGATACCATCAGTTAGTTTCCCCAATCATCATGCAGGCTGATTGCACCTCGTTATTGTCCATAGATTGTTCAGCTTCTCCATCAGTCAGTATGTCACTGGTAGTCTCGTTATCAAACAGTGCCTCCACCGCCGATGTACTGGGCTTGGGCAAAGCCGCCGGCACAAAGGTAAGTTGTCGTGCGATAATCACCGGCTCATTGCGCTTGAAGCGATCCATTATACTTCTTACTTCAATACGTGCCTCCCCCAATATTACCTCCAAATAGAGCTCAAAGTAATCGGACTTAATAGAAATCAACGTGCCGGGCCAGCGTTTTTCTGCCTCAGTCAGAGTTAGTGAGGTATTACGCTCAATCAACTGGTAAAACTCATTAACCGAAGCAAAGGGACGCTCTTCCATCACCAATTCGACGATATCCTGACTAAGG
>JASLVT010000204.1 GCA_030741175.1 Porticoccaceae bacterium | reverse complement strand
ACCGAACAGGCCAGCTTGCTCAACTTCGATAAGATAAATGGTCTCTTCACCATCAGTCACGGTAATAGTCAGTCTAAGCGCAACTTCAAACAAATCATCAGCGATTTTGGCTGATTTGGTACTTAAATCCTGATTGACCTTCGGTTGCCATTGCTTGTTAAAAGCAGCCGCGCCCTGCGGTGTCTCAAAGGACAAGTCCTTAAGAAATACTCTCTGGATCGCAAACTTTTGCTCGCTCGACTGTGCTGGCGCTTCAGCGGCAGCTGCTGTTTCTTCTGTCATGATTGTAAGCCTATCTAATATAAATAAAACACTAAAACCTATATGGAGTCTGTATCAGGCAATTCAACCCCTGTTCTCACCAGTTGCTCTAGCTTACCGCTGATTTCAAGCTGGCGGAGATCAGTGTAACCTCCAACATGTACTTCACCGACCCAAATCTGTGGGACGGTATTTCTTGCGCTCCTCTCCATGATCTCGGCTCGGAGCTGTGCATCATCGTCGAGAGGAATATCCTCATAGTTAATGCCTTTGGCCGTCAGTAACCGACGAGCCGCTGTGCAGAACGGGCAGAACCGCGTTCCGTATAGTACAACCTGAGACATGGTATTTCCTATGTAAAGAGTCTGTTAATCCAACTAAGTGTAGTTTAAGACCCCTGTACCACTGGCAAGCTTAGACCCTGCCATTCAGTCATCCCGCCGCTAAGGCGACGGACGTTGTACCCCTCTTTGCTTAGTGCTCTTCCAGCGCCACCGGCATGCTGACCCATCTTATCGGTCAGCACAATGGTTTTGCTACGGCACTTTTCCAGCTCGCTAATGCGGCTTGCTATTTTAATATGTGGAATATTGATGGCACCGTGAATATGGCCTGCCTGAAACTCGCTGGATGGACGAACATCGACCAACACCGCCTCTTCGGCATTCATCATCTGCACCAGTTGACTGGCGGAAATGGACTTGCCGCCTTTGGAGCGCTCAGTCCAAGCGAACAGAAAAATCAAACCAAATAATAGACTTATAAGGAAAAACTGTTCGCTAACAAAGATAAAAAAATTCACAGTATCATGCTCATTGTTCAACTAATTTAACCCCAGCTTCAACGCGGGGGCGCGCAAGTATACACAGGAATAGGTAACTTAGGAATTGTCCTGATCCAGTTTAATCCCAATGACTCCATACCGGCGTGCACTGATCAGGGATCTTAGCTACCATGCCCAGAGACGCCCAAGGCTGCGAAGGGGCATGAAAATCAGAACCACAGGAGGCTACCAACTTAAATTGGTTGCATAGTCGCGCTAAGTCCTGAGTAACGGCGGGCACCTGCATCCCTGAGATTACTTCCATTCCTTGCCCCCCTGCCGCGACAAAATCGGTGAGTAGGCTACTCAATTTCGTGCGGGTCAATTTATATTTGGTCGGGTGCGCTAGAACTGCAACGCCTCCGGCAGCGCGAATCCATTGGATAATCGTAGCCATATCTGACCACTGTTCTCTGATATCACCTGCTTTGCCAGCCCCTAAATAGCGTTTAAACGCTTGTTGAATATTACTGACTGCTCCAATAGCAACCAAATGCTGAGCAAAATGGGGCCGCCCTACCTCACCACCTGCAGTAAACGATTTTGCGCCCTCGAGGCTGTCAGGGAAACCGAGGTGCGCCAGTTTTTCAGCGATTTTCTCTCCCCGCTCCCGTCTAGCTCTCGCCTGCAAGGCAATTCCTTGCACTAGCGTATGAGTATTGAGGTCGAGATTAAGGCCGACGATATGTACCCCTGTCTTGCGCCATTGACTGGAAAATTCAATGCCGGGGATCAGCGTTAGTTTTCTGTTATCCGTGATAATTTGCTGGTAGGCATCAACGCTATCGTGGTCAGTGATGGACAGAACATCAACGTCTCTCTCGTGGGCGAGATCTAAAAGCTCTCTGGGGCTAAGCGCGCCATCGGAAGCCGTAGTGTGACAGTGCAGATCGATATTCATAGTGAGTAAAATAGCTTAAAACGTGCATTGTACCAGTGAGATGAGCCTTTATAATTAAACTATGATCAATGCTACTGCTATAGAGCCTATTTCTGAATTACAGCAAACTGAAGTAAGACGTGCTACCCAGCAGTGCATCTCTCGGGCAGAGCAGATCTATAATCGCCGCTTTAAGCCATTGCAGGTAGATTTTGATCTGCGCGGCAAATGTGCCGGCATGTACCAAGTTAAGCGTTTAGAGCGCAGAATTAGATTCAACCCTTGGATTTTTGCCAAATACTACCAGGACAGTCTCCATGACACTGTCGCGCATGAGGTAGCGCACTATATTGTCGATTGCCTCTATGGCCTGCGCAAAGTAAAGCCCCATGGCAGGGAATGGCAAGCAGTGATGCGTAGTCTTGGAGCTGAGCCCAAGGCCACTGGCAGTTATGATTTAACTGGAATACCCAGGCGGCAATATCAGCGCTTTGCTTATCGTTGCGGCTGTCGTACCCACAATCTAACCATTTTGCGTCATCGCAAGGTAATGAAGGGCGTCGCCAAATACCTCTGTCAATACTGCCATGGACCGCTTGCACCGGTCGAGACGACTCCATAAGTGATAGCCATAATGGATCAGGATAAAAAACTGGCACCATGGTATGTCTATATGGTGCGCGCCAGTGATCAAAGCCTTTATACCGGAATAACTACCGACCCTGAGAGGCGGCTTGCTGAGCATCAGTCAGGTAAAGCCGGTGCTAAATACTTTCGTGGCCGCGGAGCCCTGGCAATGGTCTATTTAGAAGCTAGCACTGACCGCAGTAGCGCTAGCAAAAGAGAGTCGCAGATAAAAAAACTAAGTCGAAGAGAAAAATTGGCCTTAATCGACAAATAAACACCTATTGTATATACAAATAAGCGCTTTAATCTTCATTGCTATTTTGTTAAATACCGGCATAATAAAGGTAATTTAATCGAAATTAGCGACATTAGGAGATTTTTCCAATGAAAATGCTAGAAAATAAATTGTATATACAGATAAATATTGTATATACAATATAAATAATGTCTGAATCCTTGTCCAAATTGCCTCAATTTGCGCTTATTAAGCAATATTTGCAGGCGCAGATCGCATCGGGGGATTGGCCGGCGGGCACGAG
>JASLVT010000203.1 GCA_030741175.1 Porticoccaceae bacterium | reverse complement strand
CGCTGACGCGACATCTCCAATAGGCCAAAGCGCGAAATACGGCCAACCTGCACTCTGGCGCGATCGACCACCAGTGCTTCACGCATTTTGTTCTCTACTTCCTTCTGATGCTTGCTATTAAGCATATCGATAAAGTCGATCACGATCAGACCACCGACATCACGCAGTCGCAGTTGACGTGCGATCTCCTCTGCGGCTTCTTTGTTGGTATTAAAGGCAGTTTCTTCGATATCACCCCCTTTAGTCGCGCGTGCGGAGTTGATATCGATCGAGACCATGGCCTCAGTAACATCAATAACTATTGAGCCACCGGAGGGTAGGGACACTTCACGGCAAAATGCCGTCTCGATTTGATTCTCAATTTGGTAGCGATTAAAGAGAGGAATTTCGTCCTGATAAAATTTCACCTTGCTTTTAAAGTCAGGCATTACTGTGCCTATAAAGGCGGCAGCCAGCGCATAGGATTCTTCACTATCGACAATGACTTCGCCAACATCTTGGCGGAGATAGTCGCGAATGGCGCGCACAATCACATTGCTTTCTTGGAATAAGAAATGTGGTGCTTTGGCCGCATTGGCTTCATCAGTAATCGTGGTCCATAGCTGTAACAGATAATCCAGATCCCATTGCAGTTCTTCTGTGGCACGACCAATGCCTGCGGTTCTGACAATAGCGCCCATACCATCTGGTATATTGAGGCCGCGCATGGCTTCGCGTAGTTCGGCTCGTTCGTCGCCTTCAATACGGCGGGAGATACCACCGGCTCTTGGGTTGTTGGGCATAAGCACTAAATAACGACCTGCTAGGCTCATAAACGTGGTCAGTGCTGCACCTTTCGAGCCGCGCTCTTCTTTCTCCACTTGGACAAGAACTTCTTGGCCTTCTTTAACCGCATCTTGAATTCGTACGCGGCCACCGTCTCCGGCATTCTTTTTGAAGTATTCACGGGAAATTTCTTTTAGTGGCAAAAAGCCATGACGCTCGGCACCGTAGTCGACAAAAGCAGCTTCTAAACTGGGTTCAACTCGGGTTATTTTGCCTTTATAGATATTGGATTTTTTTTGTTCTCTGGTTCGGTTTTCTATATCGAGATCGTATAGTCTTTGACCGTCGACCATGGCTACTCGCATTTCTTCTGTGTGCGAGGCATTGATTAACATTCTTTTCATGATTCACCTTTACTCGTTACTTTGAGTGAGCAAGTGTGAAAGAAGAGGGGAGATGGATACGTGAGAAATTGAACATTCGACGGCATTTACTTGTCGTTGTCAGTGCGCTTTTATTGCTGGCTGTGACCCAAAATATTGGGTTTGACTGCCATTCAGCATATCAGCTTGGATGCGCAAAAATATCGCTAAGCTGCCTTAATTATCTAGCTAAATCTAGCTACTCGTTAGCTAAATTTATCTAATAAAAAGTAGCAGCATATAGCTACTTTATTTCTCTGGTACCCAATCGCTGTACTATCTATAAACTATAAACCAGACATCTGCTTTGTTGGCGGTAGTCTCGGTTGATCCAGCGATTAGGTTGTAAACCTTTATCTAAACCTGTCTTTCATTGCTGAGCTCACTCAGCTATTGGTGGTTAATGGCTTCTTTTGTGGAGCAATTAACCCTGAATTCTTACCCCATAAACTAGGTTGGGGACAGTCTGTTGCTGGGAGGCGCTATCCATTTAGTGCCTCTACCTACACAACAACGCGGGGCAATATAACAACAATTGACTCTGGCTACAATTGAAAGCGATAAATAAGTTGGGTGAATGTTGCACAGGTGGTTACAATGGCGCGGTTTTCAATCATCTACAGCTATTTTATTGTGTCTGAATCAGAATCCAAGTTTAGTAAAGTATCTTTCGTTGAGGTCGGTCCGGAACAGGATGGTCAACGATTGGATAACTTTCTTATACGTCATCTGAAAGGGGTGCCCAAGTCACGTATTTATAATCTCCTACGCAAAGGTGAGGTTCGGGTCAACAAAGGTCGTGTGAAGCCGGATACTCGGTTAAAAACTGCTGATGTGGTGCGAATCGCGCCCATTCGCGTCGCTCAGAAAGGGGCTGCGCCTGAGCCCGGTAGGCAGTTGCAACGCTATCTGACCGACAATGTGCTGTTTGAAGATGATGGGTTGTTGATTATCAATAAGCCGAGCGGTTTGGCGGTGCATGGTGGCAGTGGTGTCAGTCTTGGTGCTATTGAGGCGTTGCGCGCCCTTCGACCTGAGCTACGATTTCTTGAATTAGTACATAGGCTTGATCGTGAGACCAGCGGCTGTCTTATGTTGGCGAAAAAGCGGTCTGTCTTGTTGGAGCTGCAGGCGGCTATGCAACGCAATCAGATAGACAAGCGTTATCAGGCTCTGGTGAAAGGGCAGTGGCCCAAGGGTAAGGCAACGGTTAATGCGCCGTTGCGTAAAAACACATTGTCTGGTGGTGAGCGAGTTGTCAGAGTGGACGCCAATGGCAAGCCGTCGATCACCCACTTTACTATTGCGCGGCGATTTGAGCAGTCAACGTTGTTGGAGGTTCGTTTGGAGACCGGACGGACCCATCAGATACGTGTGCACTGTCAGTTTTCAGGTCAACCTATTGCGGGGGACCCGAAATATGGCGAGCGACAATTTAATGAAAGTTTGCGTGACTGCGGGTTAAAGCGATTGTTTTTACATGCCAGTGAGCTACGCTTTAAGCATCCTTTATCGGGAGATTGGGTGTCCGTGGAGGCCCGACTGCCACAGGAACTTGAACAGGTCTTGAGTAAGCTGCAATGAAATCATCTCGATCATGTATAAAACTGATTATTTTTGATTGGGATGGCACGCTATCTGACTCTGTGTCTCGTATCACTCGCTGTATTCAGCTAGCCGCCGGCGATCACCAGTTACCAGTCCCGAGTTTTGATCAAGCTAAAGAGATTATAGGTTTGGGTTTGCGGGAGGCTATTCTACAACTGTTCCCCCATGCTGACGATGAGTTGCTGTCAGAGTTTGCTAAGACTTATTCAGGGCACTATCGGCAACAAGATCATAATCCCTGTGAGTTTTTTCCCACGGTGTTGGATACATTGGCGCTATTACGCAAGCGTAACTATCTGCTGGCTGTAGCTACTGGGAAGAGTCGTGCTGGTTTGAATCGAGTGCTGTCAGCAACTGATTTAACT
>JASLVT010000202.1 GCA_030741175.1 Porticoccaceae bacterium | reverse complement strand
TCTAAATTTTGCTGCAACTGGCGACCATCAACTACTGGGCCGATCTGCGAATCTTCAGCAAGAGCATGACCCACTACTAACTTGCTTACCGCCTCGGTCATTTTGGCGACAAACTGATCATGGATTCCCGCCTCCACAATCAGTCTTGAAGACGCTGTGCACTTCTGACCAGTACCAAAATAAGCACCAGCAACAGCGCACTGCACCGCCACATCAATATCGGCATCATTCAAAACTACCAAGGCATTTTTACTGCCCATCTCCAACTGCACACGGGCCATATTGTCCACTGCATTGCGAGCAATATGACGACCGACATCAACTGATCCAGTAAAGGTAACCGCCTGAATATTCGGCGAGGTACAGAGGGTCTCACCCACATCGCGACCGGCACCCATCACTAGGTTAAAGGCGCCCGCCGGCAGACCACTGCGACTGATAATTTCAGCCAGTATCCAAGCGCTAGCCGGCACCAATTCTGCCGGCTTTAGCACCACAGCATTACCATAGGCCAATGCCGGAGCTACTTTCCATGCTGCCACTGCTATTGGAAAATTCCATGGTGTGACGATACCTATCACGCCAAGCGCCTCTCGATGAACTTCAACATCGACACCGGGACGCACGGACTGAGTATTCTCACCCATCAAGCGCAATGCTTCGGCGCCATAGTATTGAAAGAACTGTCCTGAGCGATACACTTCGCCGACCCCTTCAGCGCGCGTCTTGCCTTCCTCTCGCGCGAGAATCTCGCCAATTTCTTCACTTCGCGCAATTAACTCAGCACCAATAAAATCAAGTACTGCTTTGCGCCGCTCCAAAGCACTCTGAGACCAATCATCAAATGCGAGATTCGCCGCCTCAATCGCCGCCAGACAGTCGTCAGTTGAAGCCTTAGCGTAACGACCGACGCAGTCACTGATATCGGAGGGGTTGATGTTATCAATCACCTCTGAGCTTCCCAGCCACTGGCCATTAATATAATTTTTATGTAAATCCTGACTCATACTCGGTACACCTATAATTTTTGATGCTGACTAGCCTATTTGCGACATAGTCTTATCTCTAATGACCTATAAATCAAATCAAAACTTTATATCTATTTATAAGCCTAGCTAATTTATTCCAACAATGACTATAATGCCAAATCAAAATCAAAACAGGGTTTATTATCAGCTACTTAAACGTCACCTTACGCCATTTGCGCACCTTTGTTACCGTAGCGGAGGAAGGAAGCTTTAATATTGCCGCAGAAAAATTATCGCGCACGCAACCGGCAATCACACTGGCCGTTAAACAGTTGGAGGAATTTATTGGTCTCAAGCTGTTAGAGCGTACAACCCGACAGGTTAGCACCACTGCCGAAGGTGAAAACTTTATTCCCATCGCCAAGCGTCTTGTACGTGATTTTGATGCGGCAATTTACGACTTGCGCGCCACCGCGGAACGACGCAGTGGCCATGTTAGTATGGCTATCGTGCCCTCCGTCGCCAGTAACTTACTGCCCGATATTATTAAAGCGTTTGCCGAGAAATATCCCGGTATTTATTTGCATCTTGATGATGATAGTTCACAGGGCGTGCAGCGCAGAGTGGAGCGCAATGAAGTTGATTTTGGCATTGGTAGCCTGTGGAAACCGAATAAACTACTGGAGTTTAAGCCACTGTTTGCCGACAAGCTGGAGTTAATTTGTCATGTTGACCATGAGTTGGCGAAACAAACTGGTCCAGTGAAAATAAAAGAGTTAGAAAACACTACCTTTTTAGATACGGGCATTACCAAAACTCTGCGCAGCCGCGGCAGTTTTGGCGAATCTAAGTTTGATTTCCCCAATATCACCACACTACTGGCGATGCTTAAGTCCAATCTGGGAGTCTCTGTTCTGCCCTCACTGGCGATTCCCTCGTCCTCAACGCATTTGGTATCGCGGCCGCTGACCCCGGTGCAGGGACGGGAAATCTACCTAATTACCCGCAAGGGCTGGACGGTCTCTCCCGCTGCAGAAGCAATGATAGAGACAATTATTCGAGAAACTCCCAAGCAATTGCATAAGCACGACTTGACCTTACTGACTCATAAACCACCTAAATAGCAACAGTTAACTACTTTTCTGGGGCTGATGGATTTCTGCAACCGCCGTTCAAATTGCAGCATTTACAGTCGAAGCATATACTCTACTCTGTTTGCTCGCGGCCTATGGTAGTAAAGATAATAGTTACACAACTATTGATAACTAAAAAGTAACAAACATTAAACCTATGAAACTAGTGCAACCTTTTGTCAGACTCCCCTATCAATTTGACGTTTCGCGTTTACAGCAAGAGATCAGTCAATTTGTAGATAGCGACTGGATGGAACACCCTTCAAAACTCGCTGGTAATCTGGCTATCCCGCTAGTGTCACTGAACGGTGAACGCAATAATGAATTCGCCGGTTCGATGCGCACAACTGCTGAATTACATCGTTGCGACTACATGCAGCAGGTGATGGCTAGTTTTGGTGAAGTACTAGCGCGTTCAAGACTTATGCGCCTGAATGCGGGTGCTGAAGTCAGCGAACATGTAGATTTTAATTATCATTGGTATAGCAGAGTTAGAATCCATATCCCCATCATTACTAACCCAGATGTTGTGTTCCACTGTGGTGATCAAGCCATTCATATGCGCGCCGGCGAATGCTGGATTTTTGATTCGTGGCGTCGGCATAAAGTGCTTAATAACAGTGATCAAGACCGAGTTCACTTAGTTATTGATACCTCTGGCTCTTCACGGTTTTGGCAGATAGTTAGACAGATGGAATCCTTTGGCATCGACACTGATAATCCAAAGCTACAAGCTAAAATCGACACCATCCCCTATCGAGCGGGACAGTCAGTCAGCATTAAAACAGAACGCTTTAATATTGCACCAGTGATGGCGCCGGGTGAACTCGATGCCATCGCCAATGAACTGATTGCGGCTATTGAAGACAATCCAGAAAACAACCCGCAACTTGCCCTTAAATACAAAGACTTGCTACTCAGTCTGTCCAAGGATTGGCGCGAGATCTGGCATCTCTATGGCTATGAGCAAGCGGGTTGGACAAAGTATCGCGAACTACTTGCACGCACGGCAAGCCACCTGGACCCAAATCCTAGAGCCTTGGTAAATGCGAGCAATCAGGTGGGCCTCAATCCGATAATTATGCAGCGACTGATCAAAGCGGCTCTGAATATC
>JASLVT010000201.1 GCA_030741175.1 Porticoccaceae bacterium | reverse complement strand
TTTAGGGTTAATCAATACCAGTTGAGTACTGTGGTCAATAGTATAGTCATCCGCCTCTAATGGCACTTTGTTGTAAGCAATGTTAATTTCGGCAGTCAATCGTCTAATCAAATGTTTATTACCAGTAACGCCGATAAAATGGTCGTTGAAATAGGGTACGTACTCTGCCAATTTCTCGACTGTGTCGCGCTCAGGATCAAGAGATATCATAACCACCTGTAGTTTCTCTTTTTCACTCTCTTTTAGCTTGCTGTAGGTTTCATTGAGAACAGCTAGGGTAGTCGGGCAGATATCTGGGCAATGAGTAAAACCAAAGAACACCATAGTCCAAGTGTCTTGAAACCGCGCAATATTAAATACCTCACCGCGATGATCGATTAACTCGAAGTCACTGAAAATTCTAGGCCGATCTAAAACAATCGCACCATTAACACGAAGCTGCTCATCATTCATGATCACCGGCTGATTCATTCGCCAAACAAAGCCATAAACAACCAACATGATAAACGCTAAAACAACGGCGATAGTGCGACGAATTCCTGTTTTTTGTTGCATAGTATTAATCCTAATTACAGCCTGTCGAACTTGGGGCGAATCAAGCTATGTAGAGCGCTTTTTCTATCAGATAATGGTCCAGTAGCATCAGAGCAAATAGTACCATCAGATAGATAATCGAGAATTTGAACGTTTTCATACCACTGTCTTTGTCGAACCACATATGAATCGCCCAGTATAAGAAGCGAGCGCCCAAAAGAATGGAGCCGATCAAGTAAAGTAAGCCAAACATGCCGGTCAAATAAGGTAGTACGGTGATGACAATCAACATAACGGTGTACAGGAGAATATTGATTTTGGTGTACCTCTCCCCGTGCGTGACTGGCAGCATGGGAATGTTGGCGTTAGCATATTCTTCCTTGCGATGTATCGCTAGTGCCCAAAAGTGCGGTGGGGTCCATGCAAAGATAATCAGCACCAACAACAGAGCATTATGATGTATCTCTCCTGTGACAGCGACCCAACCTAACAATGGCGGCGCGGCACCAGCAAGCCCACCAATAACAATATTCTGGGGCGTGGCACGCTTTAGAAACATGGTGTAAATAAATGCATAGCCAACAGAGGACGCCAAAGTCAGCCAAGCGGTTAACACATTGGTAAACAGCAACAGAATGATAATGCCAGCAAGGCCGGTTAGTAGCGCAAATACCACCGCGTGCTGAGGGTCGAGGCGACCCTGTGCTACCGGACGGTTGGCCGTGCGCGCCATCTTGTCATCAACATTGCGGTCAACAATATGGTTGACCGCCGCCGCAGAACTGGCGCAGAGAGCAATGCCCAGATTGCCGAACACCAAAATCTGTAATGGTACTGCTTGTTCTGTTGCCAACAACATACCGATCAACGACGTCAGTATCATTAGGGCGACGACATTGGGCTTGCAAAGCTCCAGGTAGTCGCGCCAAGTAATAGTGGCTGTGCTATCGATATCGGTCATTGTGCAATAAATTCCAGTTAACTCGTGTTTAACGATTCGGGGAATATTTTAACAGATGTTTAAGATCCTCTAGCAGACCACCACCATCATGTTGTTGTGTGTAATATAAAACCGCCTGATAGTCCGGAGTAACGACAAAATAACGCGTGTCGAGCATATCCCAGTCGGCCGAGCTCCCGCGGATTGTTGCGGCTAGCGCGGCACTCTCTATTGGATGAATCAGCAAATAGGGATGAACTGCCTGTAACTCTTGCGTGTCAATCAACTGCATATCATCCACATTCGGCAAATATACACGCTCGAGGCGGCCACTGGATTTACCCAACAGCATATGAATTTGACGACTGTTGATAAGCACGTCTTCACAGCCCTGATCACAGCCACGACCACCAACAACCAATACTTTCCATTTGGGGGTATCAGATTTAGGAACCGCTTCAAACAAAGCGCTCATATCAACGCTAGGGCTTACAAGTTCACCCTGATTGGTTGTGCCCATGCGTGCCATCATAGCCAAACGCTCTTCCTCGGTCTTCGGCACCATCAAGAAACCAGCGGCTATCACGCCAAAAACAATAATTAACATAAGCCAGATTTGATATTGAAACTGACGCTGTCTCGATGTTAGTTCAGTCTGTTCTGTCATAGTTACCTTTCCTGTGTAGGATTCTGGGTCATCAGGATCTACGCTGATTAAACCATTCCACCAAATTGGAGTTCGCAATCACTGTCATCACTATCAGCACTAGCGCCATGGCAAACCATTGTATGGCGTAGCCGGTGTGCTTTGCCGGCTGTACCGATACCGTAGACCAACCGGTTTGAAGAGCCGCTGGACTGTCTTGATCGAGACGCAATTGGTAGGGGAAAAATGCCTCACCAAATAACGAGTTGGCACGATCTGCAGATACCCAGCCCACCCGCGCCGGCCAGTCTGAAACCAGCTCTATGCCATCATCAAGCCTATAGCCATCTAGGCTCTGATAGAGATACCCGCGTAATTGTACTCGGCCTTGTATTGCCTCAACCTCTGGGAATATCGCTCTATCCACTGAGGCTGGCACCCAACCGCGGTTAACTAAAATCCTTTGCTCAAAGCCAGTAATCGTCATAGCTTCAAGAATCTCATAACCGGGCCGTCCATTTCTAACGCGATTATCAAGGATTAGACGCCGACTAGAATCGAGCTCACCTTGCAACCAAGCACTGCGATATTTCAGATCGGCTTGGGTGTCCAGATCGTCTATTGTGGCCGGCACCGCTTGTTGATTCATATTGTAATGGTTGAGGATACGTTTCTTTTCCTCGGCACGATCTAACTGCCAAAACCCTAATACAAGCAACAATGGAAGTAGGCACAGGCTGACCAGTAGAAGCCCTCTATTGGGCTGCCATTGAAATTTCTGCGTAGACAATTGTGGCTCGATTGTCATCTGTGTTTAAATCTCATTGATTAGCAAGAGTAATAATTTCCATGCTGTTAAAGATTTTTATCGTAATTCTGTTTATCGCCGTGTTGGTCAGTTTGTTTACTGGCCTCAATTTTTTGGTCAAAGACCTTGGCAATAACCAACGCAGGCTACTTTACGCTCTGGGCATCCGGGTGACATTGGCTGCGTTGTTATTGGGAACAATAGCCTACGGTGTCCATTCCGGCCAACTCAGCAGCAAAGCGCCTTGGGACCGTCAACTTCACCCCGAAGCGACAACCACCTACCCTAGTAAAGTACTGCCACAACCCTAACATTAAGCACA
>JASLVT010000200.1 GCA_030741175.1 Porticoccaceae bacterium | reverse complement strand
CACCTCGACACCGGCATCAATCAAGAAGCTCCGCGGAACCTGTGGTTGCTTGGCTAGATTATGATGGTGCAAAACAGCGGCATGCTCATTGACGCCAGCAATAATGCCGTAGGGCATCTCCGTCTCGCGGCAATCACAGGCAGCCAAGTAGGCGGCGGCAATCTGTACTTCCGATGCACCCGCCATAAACGCGTTATGGGCTGCGCGATGGGCAGGCACTGCAAGACGATTTGCTTCACGCACGCACTCTTGCTCATAGCCGGTTTTACGGCGACGCTGAAAATCAATCTGGTGTAACACGGACTCTGGGTTCCAGTTTTCAATATCCAGTGTGTTAGTTTCATTGATAAAGGCGGTAGAGGCACCATGAAGGTACTTTTTCACCTCATCGATATTGGCATATTCAATAATTTCAAAAGCCTGCGCAAAACCCGCGGGCAAACCCTCTGGTGCTGTGTGCCAAATATCCTCCACCGTTAGCAGAAATAATCGCGGCTTGCTGATCGACCCATCAATCTGCAGATAGCAACCCGCTCTCGTAGCCAGAGGCACCCACTCGCGAAAATAGGGATTGGGCTTGAAGGGGTAAGCCATATCGTCCTGAAATTGCATTTTGGTTTCACCAGACCCAAGCAGCAAATCGCTATAATCGGTAAGCTCCAAAATACCCTGAAAACGCGATAATTTTTCATCGATATGATGTTGATAGAGCAATGCCAATTCATTGCCATAGGCGCTTGGGTTTGTCCTCGAGAGCGCAGTATCGATTGGTTGAAACTGATTCATACCGGTTACTTTCCTAACCTTCTCTAATGCAAGTTAACGCTGTTATAAAGGCTACCTTTGCACAGAGACTTCATCAATGACGCCGGCTTCGGGATCATTAAATATATCCCGATCAATAAAGTTTTCGCTGTTAGCCACCACCGTGGTGACCATGGCATCACCGGTGACATTAGTCGCGGTGCGAGTCATATCTAATAGACGATCGACGCCGATAATTAGACCAATACCCTCAACAGGTAGACCCACCTGATTCAGTACCATGACCAACATCACCAACCCTACTCCGGGTACAGCGGCGGTGCCAATCGAGGCCAACGTGGCGGTAAGCACCACGGTTAGATAACCCTCCAAACCCAAGCCGATATTGTAGGCTTGAGCAATAAACACAGTGGCTACGCCCTGCATTATTGCGGTGCCATCCATATTAATGGTTGCGCCCAACGGCACGGTAAAAGAGGAAACACTATTATTAACACCGAGGCGTTGCTCCACAGTGCGCAGAGTCACTGGCATTGTCGCGCCACTGGATGCGGTGCTAAAGGCGAGCGCCAATGCTGAGCGCATTTTGCTGAGAAAAATACGCACGCTCAAACCGGTAAAAAACTTTAATATCAGCGTATAGATACCCAAACTATGCAGTAGCAACACAAACAGCACGGTGAAGAAGTACTTGGCCAGATTCAGAATCATGCCAACACCCACATCGGAAAATAGCTTAGCCAACAGACAAAAGATGCCGTAGGGCGCCAATTTCATCAAAATCATCACCATCTTCATAATGACTGCATTGAGATCATTAAAAAAATCACTGACTCGCTGACCTCTTTCACCACTTTGAGAAATGGCAAAACCCATTAATAGGGAAAACACAATCACCTGCAATATGCTGCCATTGGCCATTGATTGCACGGGATTGCTGGGGAAAATATTAATTAATGTGGTTTTCAGAGGTGGCGCTTCCTTAGCGACAAACTCTGTTGCCAGCGCCAGATCAATACCCACGCCGGGCTGAATAACAACCGCCACGCAAATAGCCAATGCAATAGCAATAGCGGTGGTAGTCATATATAGGGCAACGGTTTTGGTCGCAACCGCACCCATACGTGAGTTATTACCCAACGACGCCACGCCACAGATCAGTGACACAAACACCAGAGGGACAACAAGAAGTTTTAATGAGCGGACAAAGATCTGCCCCACCGCATCGAAGACGCCATCAACTAGATAGATATCCAGCCAACTGCTTATCGCGACCGGCAGTACATTGCCACTGAAGACAATATTTAGAAGGGCCCCCATCAGGAGGCCCATTAGCATTGCTACAACAATCCGCTGAGTCAGACTCATTATTCACCCCATTTGAAAAGGAAAAATGGATGAGCCCGCTCAGCTATTTCTAATTAGAAGCTGTAGTTAGCTCGCAAATACCAAGAACCACCTTCATAGTTAGCCGCGGTACGACGTGGGTATTGCAGCCCCACACTCATACGGTTGGCATTCGGTGCTCCAATCTCATCGACATACTCATCAAAGATATTAGAGCCACCCGCAGTGATCCGCAGATTTTCGCTGACATCATAACCCAGTTCGATATCCATGTAGACAATACTATCGATTTCCGCTGATGGGTTAGTATCTGCACCAATAGTGCCGCGCTCATCGTAGTGCTCGCCATAGAAGTTTAGACGCGCCATTAGACTCAACTTATCATTGATATTAGTCATAGTATTGAGAACCCAACGATCTTCCGGATAGTTGTTCTCAATATCTTCAACCAATGAATCGCTGACAGGCTTAACACCATTGATGGTTTTCTGACCAGTCACATCGATAGAATTGTGGTTATAGGCGAGGCTAGCTACTGTTTCCATACCGGGTATCAACTCAAAGCTTGAGGATAGAACCAAATCAAAGCCCTGATGCTCAACATCCATCGCATTGGTGTAGAACGAAATTGAACCACCTACCTCTGTTTCAATATCACCGGTACGGTAGATACGATCATCTACCTCAATATGATACATATCAAAGGTCAATGTGGTGTTATCCCCGATCTGGGAAGTAAAGCCAAGGCTTAAATTAACCGACTCTTCCTCTTTCAACATAGCGCCACCCACAGCGATTGCGGCCGCACTAGTTGATGGCACTAGGCCCTCTTCAACCTGTAAACCGGTAGTCCCATCAAAGGTAGTAATAATGGTACTGACATTTGCCTGTCCGGGCGTCGGCGCATGGAAACCCGTTGACATTGAACCGCGTAGCGTCAGTGAATCATTGACCGTATAGCGGCCAGCAAGTTTACCATTTACCGTGCTACCAAAGTCGGAGAAATCCTCATAACGCAGTGCATACTGCATTAACAGATCATCACTAATATCATGCTCTAAATCGGCATAGAGCGCGATATTATCTCGAGAGAACTCACCGGCCGCCTCGGGCTGAGCGGTGGCCATACCACTGGTATTT
>JASLVT010000001.1:22773-32225 GCA_030741175.1 Porticoccaceae bacterium | reverse complement strand
CTATCGGCGCGGTAGAGATTGAAAAGCGTTGGCGTCAAGAGTTGGGTATGATTCACGGAGCTGAGGTATTGTCCTTTAAGATGGAAGACGGTCCGCAGTTTGGCCCCAATATCGCTTTTGACCTTATGCACAGCAATATTGAGATGTTGCGTTCGGCCTCTGAGGAGCTAGAGGCGCAATTGGGGCATTACGCGGGCTTAAGCGATATTCGCAATGGGGCCAGCGATACCGCCGATGAGTTTCATTTAGATATTTTGCCAGAGGGTGAGGCGCTAGGTCTGACCCGCTATGACCTTGGTTCGCAGGTACGGCATGCTTTCTACGGTGCCGAGGCACAGCGCGTGCAACGCGGTATTGATGAGATCAAGGTGATGGTGCGCTATCCGCGCGCCGATAGAGAGACAGTTGCCAGCCTCAATAATATGTTTATTCGTACCGCCACCGGTGATGAGGTGCCATTTGAAACTGTAGCTCGAGTAAATATTAACGAGGGGTTACTGAAGGCCACGCGCATTAACTATCAGCGTGCCTCCGAAGTGACTGCCCAAGGAGACTCCGGTCTAGTCGAGCCGGCGAAGGTGATAGAGGATATTAAAACGCGAATTTTGCCCCAATTGGTGACCAAGTATCCTGGCTTACAGTGGGAAGTATCTGGTCTGGCTGGAGAAGAGAAAAAAATGGCGGTTAGTATGGCAATCGGATTTGCTTTGGCGCTCTTTGGTATCTACGCCCTGTTGGCCATACCAACGCGCTCCTACTTGCAGCCTTTGATCATTATGGGGGTGATTCCCTTTGGCTGTATTGGTGCCGTTATCGGTCATTGGGTTACCGGCTATACCATGAGCATGATGTCTGTTATGGGTATCATTGCGCTGAGCGGTGTGGTGGTCAATGATAGTTTGATTCTAGTGGATTATGTCAATAAGGCGGTTAAGGATGGAATCGATAAACGCAGTGCGGTACTACAGGCTGGCAGTAGACGTTTTCGAGCCATTTTACTGACATCGCTGACCACATTTTTGGGTTTGGCACCCATGCTATTGGAGCAGAGCGCACAGGCTAAATTTATGATACCCATGGCACTTTCTCTGGCCTGTGGCATCGTATTTGCCACCGTGATCACGCTATTACTAGTGCCATGCCTCTACCTAATTCTCGATGATCTCAATGCCTGGTGGGCCAAGACAAGACTGGTATCAGCTACCAGTTAATTGTGTTGATAATGTATTGATGAGGCCGATTCTATTGAGCCTGAGATCAATATCAAACTCACTACAACTCTGTATCAGCGCCCTCTAAAACCAAGCGGTGACTTGCTCTCTTATCAAGGTTGCCGTAGCCTATGGCCTCACAAAAATAACAATCAATACTTTGCAGTAGTTTCATTGGACTTTCTATGGTAGATCACAACAAACCAAGCAAGCGTTATCGCAGTATGGTGCTTGCGCTTCTTACATTGGTATATGGATTTAATTTTATTGACCGCCAAATCGTTGGCATTTTAGCGCCATTTATTCAGGCCGATCTTGGGCTTACAAATACTCAGTTGGGGTTACTGATTGGTTTGGCCTTTGCCACATTTTACACCTTAGTAGCTATTCCTATTGCTTGGTTGGCGGACCGCTATAACCGAGTCAATATCCTCTCCATTGCCTTGGCCGTGTGGAGCGGTTTCACCGCATTAACCGGTCTGGCGGGTAATTTTATTCAGATCGGTCTTGCACGGATGGGTGTTGGCATTGGTGAAGCTGGCGGTAGTCCGCCATCTCATTCCATTATTTCTGACCTGTATCCCAAAGAGGAGCGAGCAGGTGCATTGGGTGTTTATTCAATGGGTATTCCCCTGGGTATTATGGCAGCCTATTTTGCTACTGCGTCTCTGATGGGTGCGTCCGGTGATGAGGTGAATTGGCGGCGTATTTTTATAGTGCTTGGTTTAACAGGTATTGCTCTAGCGGTAGTGGTGCGGCTGTTACTGCGTGAACCGGTGCGCGGTGCCATGGAATTTGATAACCACGCCGACATTGTGCAGCCACCCTTTGCTGAGTCATTAAAGAGTTTGCTTAAGATTCCAGCCTGGTGGTCAATGTGTTTTGGTATTGCCTTTGGTTCTTTCGTGTCTTATGCCTTTTCCGCGTTCCAGACTAAATACCTCGTTCTGCTCGACCCTAATTTTGATTTTAAAACACTGGTGATTGTACTTGGTATTATCAATGGCACTACCTATGCAGGGGGTGCTTATTTTGGTGCCAAATTGGCCGACCTATGGGGTGCTAAAACCGTTCGTGCCTATGGGTGGTTGCCGGCAATTGCTATTAGTATTTGTCTGCCAATTGGGGTGATGTCATTTTGGGTTGCATCGGTTTGGACCCACTTGGTTTTCACAACATTCCTATTGTTGTTTTTGGGCATTTATTTGGGACCAAGTTTTGCCATCGCCCAGACCTTGGCGCCAGTCAATATGCGCGCTATGTCTACCGCGTTATTTTTCTTTATTCTCAATATGATTGCTCTCGGTGGTGGCCCTACATTTACCGGGTGGATGATAGATGTGTTTAAGCAAGGTAATACCGATATTACTGCCATGCGCTACGCTATGACAGTGACCTGCGGTATGTTTATACCATCCGTGATCAGCTTTATGATCGTTGCCCGCGTGTTACCAAAGGACTGGGCTGCGGCAGAAGAGCGCAATCAGGCACTAGCCAAAAACGCTTAAGGGTTATCGATAGAGCAACGCGAAAAGGGAAACTCAAATATGATAAAAGCAGGTGCAGAGTTTTTTAGTCGTTTGGTACAGCGCTGGCTTCCGGATGCTTTTGTTATTGCCATAATATTAAGCGCGATGGTTTTTCTCAGCGGTTTGATCTTTCAGGGTCAGACGGTGACAGCGATGGCCGATCACTGGGGCAACGGTGTCTGGAAGCTTTTGGGCTTCTCCATGCAGATGGTGCTGATATTGGTGCTGGGCACAGTGTTGGCTATGAGTAAACCCATTAAAGCGATTCTTACAGGCGTAGCGACACTGGCAAAAAGCCCAGCTCAGGGTATTGTCCTAGTGACCTTGGCGTCTATGTTGGCGCTGTGGATTAACTGGGGTTTTGGACTGGTCGTAGGGGCATTGCTGGCGCGGCAGGTGGCCTTTACGGTTAAAGACAGTCATTTCCCATTATTGTTGGCTGCTGCTTACAGTGGCCTCCTAGTCTGGCACGCGGGTCTATCTGGGTCGATCCCATTAAAAATTGCCTCGCCTGGAAATGATACTTTAGGCCAATTGCTTAATGGCCAACTGGTGCCACTGAGCGAGACCATTTTTGCCTGGCAAAATCTTGCTATTGTGTTGGCGCTGGCGATTTCTCTGCCATTACTAAATATGTTGATGATGCCAGCGAAAGAGAGTCGACTTGCGATGACTCACAATGAGGAGCCAGAGCCAGTGATTGATATGGCGTCGTTAAGCCCCGCAGAAAAGCTTGAGCATTGGCCGATAATTAATTTCCTCTTGGTAGCTATTGGCGCTATTTATTTATGGGGTTATTTTGCCGCCGGCAATGGAATTAGTCTCAATATCATCAATCTATGTTTGTTAATCGCGGGTCTTGCATTGCATAAAAGCCCGGCTAATTTCCTCAATGCCATGGCCAAGGGTATTGGTACCAGCACTGGTATTGTTCTGCAGTTTCCACTGTATGCAGGTATCATGGGCATGATGGTCGGCTCTGGCCTGGCTAGCGCTCTGTCGCAGTGGTTTGTGCAGATATCGACCGCAGATTCTTTTGCAGTGGTGACTTTTTTTAGCGCCGGCGTGGTTAATTTTCTGGTGCCCTCAGGTGGTGGGCAGTGGGCGGTGCAAGCGCCGATTGTGGTGCCCGCGGCAGCACAGCTGGGAGTGCCGATCAATCAGGCGGCAATGGCAGTGGCCTGGGGCGATGCTTGGACCAATATGATCCAGCCTTTTTGGGCATTGCCATTATTAGCTCTGACAGGACTTAAGCTGCGCCAGATTATGGGCTACTGCATTGTGATATTGATCTGGTCCGGTTTACTGATCAGTAGCATGATCTATCTGCTCTACTAACAGCTATCCTAATCAACCCCTGTTAATCGCGACTATCATGCAACCACCTCGCAACTACCTTGTTTGACTATATTTCCGCAAGGTAGTTTGTGAAGTGCTCGATAACCTGATCCGGTGCTTCCACCTGAGGATAATGACCTATGGATGGCAGCTCGGCGAGATAATCCAATCGGCATTGCAGTGTTTGATAGCGAGCGACCATATGGGCACCAGATACTGGATCCACAGAGCCATTAATAAGCGCCAGTGGAATGGTGGACTGTTGTAATGCATTGACCCAGCGCTGACGATGCTCGCGGCGGTCTCGCATATA
The DNA here is from genome assembly GCA_030741175.1 of Porticoccaceae bacterium. Taxonomy (GTDB): domain Bacteria; phylum Pseudomonadota; class Gammaproteobacteria; order Pseudomonadales; family Porticoccaceae; genus HTCC2207. The sequence continues at coordinate 27,834 of JASLVT010000001.1, read as the reverse complement.
GGTAATTAGATTATGGAAAATATGTTTGCCTTTATTGAAATTAATCAGCCACCAAAAATCTTCCAACTGCTGTGCACTGGGCTTGGTTTGTTGACCAAATACCGAGCTAAAGTTTTTGCAGAATTTTGTGTAACCGGTCAATCGATTTAGCAGGCCACCGATGGGGCTAAGAAGAAGTTTTTGCGTCAGTAGGGCGCGGTGAGTTTCGGGAAATAATCCGCCATTGAGAAAACAGCAGGACTGCCATTGCCCTGTGCCGAGATCCTCCATTTGCCGCGCCAGTAACTCCTGAGCCACTGTGTCACCATAGTCATGGGCCAGTACATGAAATCGTTGCAGTCCCTTGGCGGCGACCAAGGCCTCAACAAAATCTGCCTGTCGGTGAATACTATAGTGGCGATTATTGGGTTTATCGGAGAATCCAAAGCCCAGCATATCCAGCGCAATTAGCCGGTAGTCCTGCGCCAAGGTCTGCCATAGGGGTTGCCAATCCCAGCTTGAGGTGGGAAAGCCATGCAACAACAGAATGGTTGGTTTTGTATCGGCGCCAGAATCGACAACAAAAATACTGTGACCGAGCAATTTTATATGCTCACCCTGCGTGAGCCATTGCTGCGGAGTTGCGATGGATTGTTCAGCGATTGTGGTCATGGGATAAACCTATTAATGAAGTCTAATGTGACTCTTTATTTGTGACCATACTGTCTCAATATGGTTGTTGAGTCCATCCTTGCGAAGTGCAATACTGAGAAAAAATGAACGTTATACCCTGTGATTTCGTAAACAACTAGACCAAAAAATGAGAGAAACAATGACGCAGGCTCAATCACAACAGATAGATACTCTGATTAAAAATGCCAAAGTGTTTAATCGCGGTGAGCCCGCGATTATTGAAGATGTGGCAGTGGCCGGTGGTCGTATTGTGGCTCGGGGTCAGAATCTTGATAGTGCGCTGGCAGATCGAGTTATTGACGCCGAAGGGCTATGGCTGATGCCCGGTTTATTTGATATTCACACGCACTATGATCTTGAGCTCGAGGTAGCACCGGGTTTGCCCGAGTCCACTCGTCACGGCACCACATCAGTGGTGATTGCCAACTGCAGTTTGGGTCTGGCTTTTGGTGCTCAGCGCGATGGCGCCCATGACCCTATTGTGAGTTGTTATGCGCGGGTGGAGAATATTCCCAAGCATGTGTTGCGCAACTGTGCGGACAATGTCGACTGGGATAACCCCAAAGACTATTTAACACATCTGGAGCAACTTAATCTCGGTCCCAATGTGGCGGTATTGTTTCCGCACTCTATGTTGCGTATTGATGTGATGGGTTTCGAGCAGAGCATCCAGCGAGATCCGACGGCGCAAGAGCTTGAGCAGATGAAAGATAAGTTGCGCGATGCGCTTAAGCTTGGCTACGTGGGTTTTTCTACTGATGCGCTGCCCTTCCATTATTTGGCGGCGCAGCCCCATTGCGACAAAACCATTCCCACACAGTTTGCTAAATACCCAGAGATCAAACAGTTGGCCCAAGTAGTGCGGGAGCAGGGTGCGGTATGGCAAGCAACACCGCCTAAAGATAGCGTTATTGGTACGTTAAAAACTTTTTTGTTAACCAGTGGCAGGTTGTATGGCAAACCTTTGCGAACTACGGTGGTGGCGGCATTGGATATAGCCAATAACTGGCGCATATCTGGTTTGGCAAAGCGCTTGTCCAGCATCCTGAATTCGCGGCTGATACAGGGCGAGTTTCATATGCAGGCGCTGGGAGCGCCATTTAAAATTTGGTCCGATGGGGCAGTAACACCCATTGCTGAAGAAATTCCTGAATTGCGCAGATTGAATGAAACCGATTTGGAAGATCGCGCCCAGCGATTACAAATACTCAATGACCCTGACTATATTAAAACCTTTAAAGCTATGTGGATGAAAGGCAAGCAGGGTTGGAGTCTGGCGCGGCTTAAGCGCAAGATTAATCTTGAGGACTATGCGTTTAATCGCACGCTCTCCGATATGCATGTCGATCGCTGCCCACAGAAAAATTGGCAAGGGATGAGTTTTCAGGCACTGTTTGATCGCATATTAGCTATCAATGCTGGCCTATTCGATGAGGTGATCAGCGATGAGGAGCGTGATCTGGTGACTACAGATTTTGCCCATATAGCGGATGAAGGCGATTTTATGCTGCAGATGTTGCGGTCATTTGATAATGATTTAAGTTGGAGCACTGTCACCGCCAACCGCAATATGAAAACTGTGCGTGAATTATTAATGCATCCGGCCTTACTGCCCGGCTTTAATGACAGCGGTGCACACCTCACCAATATGGCCTTCTATGATGTGAATTTGCGTAGCCTTCAGCTCGCGGCTCAAGGTGGCGATGAAGATGTGAGCTATATGGTGAAGCGCTTAACCAAAGATGCCGCCGATGTGTTCGGTGTTGAGGGCGGCTCTATTGATGAGGGCGATATTGCTGATTTGATTCTGGTTGACCCAGACAAACTTGCCACCTACGAGGGTGAGGAGAATGTTCAGCGTATTTACCGCGAAGAATTTAGCCATGAACAATTAGTTAATCGTTCTGATGGTGTAGTAGATCTGGTGATGATTGGCGGCAATATCGCTTGGCAAGATACCGCCTTTACCAAGGATCTCGGTCGCAAGCCAATGGGCCGTCTATTGCGTTCGATACACCGAGATTAATAATCCTAGTTGCCCGCTTTTAGCAGAGACTGATAGTTAAAACTGCCTCGTCTCGCCGATATCGAGCACCCAGCTATTTTGCCCATCTAATGCGGTACCTTTTGCCGCGGCCTTAAATCTCGAGGGTGGCTCGGATAAGGGTTCGTCGGATAAATTAAAAGTACCAAAATGCATGGCCACCGCTTTTTCTGCCCGCAGATCGAGCGCCGCCTGAATCGCTTCCTCAGGGTTCATATGCGAGGATTTCATCATGGCTCGTGGTGCGTAGGCACCAATGGGCACTGCGGCTAAATCAAAAGGACCCAGCGCGCGGCCAATGGTGTCGAAACCTGAAAAGTAGCCAGTATCCCCAGCGAAATAAAAGCGCTTCTGCGGTCCGGTAACTGCCCAAGATGACCACAGTGTTTTTCTAGTGTCGGTAAGACTGCGTTTGCTCCAATGCTGAGTTGGTAAACAGTGAATGGTGGCTGATTTAAATTTAATGGAATCACCCCAATCCATTTCTTCTACCCGTTGAATGCCTTTCTTACGCAATAGTTTGGCATTGCCTAGGGGGACAAAAAATACAGTGTCAGCATTGCGTTTGGCCAGCTTGCGCAATGTGGGGATATCCAAGTGATCGTAATGATTATGAGAAATAACCACAAAGTCGATGGGCGGCAGATCCTTTAGTGCAATGCCCGGCTTAACATAGCGATTGGGCCCAGCGAAGGGGACGGGACTGGGTTTGTTGGACCAAATAGGGTCGGTTAAAAAAGTCAGGTTTTCCATCTGCACTAGGAATGTGGCATGCCCCACCCAAGTGGCCGTTGGCTCGCTGGGCGCTGTTGGTAGCCGCAGTAAAGCGCCATCATTGACGATGCGCTTTGGCGCGCCGTCTTTGCGGATAAAGGAGGTGGCAACGCGGCGTGCAAAAAAAGGTGCCCTTACTTTGATCGATACGCCCGGCAGGTTCTCATTGATATTGATATATCGGCCCTTGCTATCTTGTTTTGCCGGGGCGATATCGGGCTGATCGATAGGGGGGTTAGGTTCGCTTTTAACTTGCATAGTCAGTCCCAACATGCAGATTAGGCCGAGGGCAGCCAATCGATAATAGAGTTTTGATGTCAACATAACGGCGCTCCAGCACTGTTCGAAAGTTTACCGTAAATCAATAGCAATATCCCTCTAACCAAACCCTGTCTATGCCTCGGTAACTGAACCGCGGGTCATAACAAAACTTGAATACTTGCCTGCCTCTGAATACAGTGGAAATAGCTAATAAAAGCGCCCTTTGCGACTGTCCTTAATTTAATGACGAATCGACGTTGGGCCTATATATAGAGGGTACGTATTATGACTGAAGCATGGATTATAGACGCCTGCCGCACACCTCGCGGAATTGGCAAAGTGGGCCGTGGATCGCTCACCGATATTCATCCACAGCGGCTAGGTGCCACGGTATTGAAAGCACTGGCTGAGCGCAATGATATTAACACTGCCGATGTTGCCGATATTATCTGGGGTTGTAATGTACAGCGCGGTCAGAATGGCAATGATATGGGTCGCATGTCAGCGCTTGATGCTGGTTACGATATTACCTCCAGCGGTGTGACGCTGGATCGATTTTGCGGTTCTGGTATCACCACGGTCAATATGGCTGCCGCATCAATTATGTCTGGTATGGAAGATCTAGTGATTGCAGGGGGCTGTGAAATGATGTCCGGCTATGGTCGGCTCGCCAATGAAACCAGCCCTTTTGTGGATTCAGGCAATCTGCATTTGCGTGAGATGTATGGGCAGTCACATCAGGGGCTCTGCGCCGATACCATCGCTACCATTGAGGGTATTTCACGAGAGGATCTGGATCGTCTGGCGGAAGTGAGTCAGCAGCGTGCTGCCCATGCCATAGAAAATGGTTATTTCGACAAGAGTTTGGTATCTGTTTATCACGACGATGGCTCCTTGGCTTTAGATAAAGATGAATTTCCTCGTCCGGGCACTACTATGGAAACTCTGAGCCAACTCCAGCCTTCCTTTGAAAAACTGACTAATATGCCTCTGGATGAAGAGGGCACGACCTATGGCAAATTAATGGCGATTAAATACCCAGATGTCGAAGTGAAACATGTGCATCATGCGGGTAATTCCTCTGGTGTAGTGGACGGCGCCGCCGCTGTTTTATTGGCCTCTCCAGACTATGCCAGTAAACAGGGATGGAAGCCGCGGGCCAAAGTTGTTGCCTATGGCAATATGGGCGACTGCCCAGCATTGATGCTTAATGCACCTGTGCCATCTGCTAAGCGAGTGCTAGAAAAAGCCGGCCTGACCAAGGACGATATTGATCTTTGGGAAATCAATGAAGCCTTTGCTGTGGTGGC